>JANRLV010000010.1:0-68524 GCA_033762195.1 Chitinophagaceae bacterium
CCGGATCAATCCCGGCTGAGTTCCTCCATGTTCTCGCGGAGGATTTTCAGGTGTTTTCCAAAGGACTTTTCAAACATCCAATGGGCAAATTTCAAACAAAGTGGAACCATCACAACAATACAGATGAGTAACGCCCAGGAAAAAATGGGTTTGGCAAAAAGCTGGCTCACCGTTTTTCCCGAACCCATCATTCCGCCAAAGACAAAACCGGCTGAAACCGCAACCGGGTAAACAAAAAGCGCCACCCGCCGCTGTATATCCCACCATTGCTTAAAATCCGCATCATGCCGACGTAACTCCTCCAGCAAATTGGCTTTGGGAGAAATATCTGGTTGCACCCGTTGATACAATCGAATGGTTGTATATAAAAGGAATAAATTAAACAGGATCATGATCACAAACCCGGCTATGACCCAGCCACTGTTGATATAGGGAAACAAGAAACAATAACCGATGGTAATGGCCACGCCCCAGAACAAGGAATAAAGCAATTGCCGTTTAAGATCGATCAGGGGGTTTTTGCTGTGCAGGCGATGCAAGCGGGCCGGCTGAAGCAGCTCCTCCAGGGCCTTATCCCCAGGCTCCCATTGTTTCCAGTTGATTTCTGCACTCATACGTTTCGGGGGATTAAAAGATTGGAAAGACGTTCACGGATACGGAACAGTTTTACATTGATGCTATTGGCGGTGATCCCCATCATTTCAGCGATCTCCTGATTACCATAACCATCCAGGTGAAGGGTAATGATAGCCCTGTCGGTTTCGGGTAGCCGGCGTATTGCGGCATACAACACTTCCGCCCTTTCGTTTTCAAGTACACTTGGACCGACCCCCACTTCCTCAGGCGCATGTTCGGGATAATCGATCCTGCTCTTCTTCCTTTTTGCCGTAAACACTGTATTCAGGCTAACCCGGTACAACCAGGTACTGAATTTCGATTCGCCCCGGAAACTCTCCCAGCCCTTCCAACATTGCAGCACTACCTCCTGGTAAAGGTCCTTTCGCTCCTCTGCATCGGAGGCATAAAGGTTCACCACCTTATAGATGATGGCCTGGTGGGACCTTATTTGTTCCAGAAATTCTTTTTCGCTCAAGCAGATGGGTTTGCCTTACAACAGGAAATTCAAAAAATGGTTAAGAAGAGTAAAGCAAACACGAGTATTATATGTACGACTAACCAGATTCGTTGGTAAAGGGGGCGCCGTGGCCAGGGAACCTCCGGCGAAAAGGGATCAAAAGCAAGGGCAATGCCCAGATTGGCCAGCGCGGTACCTGTATCTCTTGAAAAAAAATAAGACCAGGCCGCTATCAACACAAAGCCGGTATATAGTATGCGATTGAATCGGGTATCCGCTCTTTTTTTAACGCCTGTTTGCATGGTTCGTTTTAATTATTAGTATCAAAACGCCATCCAAAAATTACAGGGGGTTATTGGCTTCGTTCTACTGTTTTGAAGTCCTTGGAAACCAAAGCGGTCATAGTGCCTACGGTATCTTTTGACCCATCCTGCATCCGTACCCGGAATTCACAGAGATAGTCCTGGTTCTTTTCGGCCCAGATCACTTCTTTGACGGTAAAGGTCACTCCCTGCCTGGCGTTAAACCGGAGGTGCTCCTGCATGGTCTCCATCAGTTTGGTTTCCAGCTCTTCTTCGGTGGAGAATCGGGGGCCGCAGGAAAACAACCCAGCCACGAGCATGATCAGGATATAACGCATAGTGTGGTTTTTGTGAAGATAAGCTACAGGCTATATATCCCGATCAATGAGAAGGCAGGGATATCTCAAGTTTAAACCCCTGTCCGGGTGCTGTATGAATGGCGGAGCGGCCATCCAGTACATTGATCCTGGCAGATATGTTATGCAACCCGATACCCTTATGCATATCGGAGGGTTCGGCCCCTTTTCCATTATCCGCGACTATGATTAAGTACTTCCCATCCATTTGCCGAAACTGAAACAATACCTCCGAAGCACCGGCGTATTTGACAATATTGGCACATTGTTCCTGAAATATGCGGTATAATGCCAGCTTTTGATCGGGGGTAAGGCCGTTTTCCTGAAAGCCTTCCTGTTCTATTTTAACCTGTATGCCGGCAGGTATGAGCATACTGCCCACCAGCCTGTTCAATTGTTCAAGCAAGCCTTCCGTATCCAGATCAGGTGTAACCAATTCATGGGCAATTTTCCGGTTCTCGGATATGGCTTCCCGAATACTGTCCATACAAGAGTTAAGTAATTCCTTTCCCTTTCCCGGGTTATCACGCATAATGGTCAGCAGCAGGTTAGTACCCACCAATATCTGATTCACATTATCGTGCAGCTCCACAGCAATGGCGTTTCTCTCTCGCTCCTGGGCAGCCAGTGCCGTAGCAGTAAGGCGTTGCTGCTCACGCCGCTTCTGCTCCATCAACGCCAATTGCAAACGCTTTCTTTCAGAAATATCCCGAATGAACATGGAAACGCCATCAGGTGAGGGGTAAATATGATTCTCCTGCCAAAGGTCAAGCGGGGCAAAATAGTCTTCATTGGTTTGATATCGCTGTTCTTCCAAAGCCCTTAACATGGCCCGATAGGTGGCTGAGCCTACGGCCTCAGGGAATATCTCCCACACCGATCTTCCCAATACTTCCTCCGGTTTTTTGTGGATCAGGATGGAGGCTTGCGGGTTGATATATGTATATCTCCACTCATTATCCAACGCAATAAAGGCGTCGGTGATCCTTTCCACCAATACCCGGTAGTTTCTTTCGCTTATCACTAATTGCGAAATGGCATTTTCTCTTGCCCTTTCCGTTTCATGGTGACGTAAGGCCGCCTGAATCGCCGAAGGCAACCGCACCAGACTATTCTTTAATATATAATCATCCGCCCCGTTTTTAATGATATGCACGGCAAACTCCTCTGACATTGTACCCGTAACCATGATAAAGGGGATATGCACCTTCTTCTCCTGCAAGAACCGCAAGGCTTCTTTGGCATCAAACTGCGGAAGTGAATTATCTGCCAGGATAACATCAGGTTTAAATTCTTCCAGGGCTTGTGCAAATTCAGCAGCGCTGGAAACAACCTGGAATACCGGGTTCAGGTCATGACCACGCAGGCTTCGCTGGACAAGCTCCGCATCGGTGGCGTCATCCTCTAACATCAAAATGCGCAATTCCATATTCAGCTGATTGGAGGCTGGTTCAACAATAACCAGTAAAATCCCAGACTTCGGATCGATTCGGCAAAGCCTTCAAAATTTACCGGCTTAACGATATAACTATTGGCACCCAGATCATAACATCGTTGAATATCCGGGTTCTCGGCTGAGGAGGTCAGCATCACCACCGGAATGGTTTTGGTCTCCTGATTCTTCTTTAATTGCTCCAAAACCTCCAGGCCATTGAGCTTTGGCATTTGAATATCCAATAACACCACTTTGGGATAGGGATGACTGTCCCGCCCCTTATATGCCCCACGGGCAAATAAAAAATCGAGCGCCTCTTCCCCATCCTTTACATGCACTAATTGATTGGCCATATTGTGCTTTTTCAATTCACGAATGGTAAGTTCCGCATCATCGAAATTGTCCTCTACCAGGAGAATCTCTACAGGTTGTGTTGTCATTGATTAATTATTTATCTATGATTCGATAGGTATTGAAAAATAAAAACTGGCCCCCTTTTCCGTTTCCCCTTCCGCCCAGGTATTTCCGCCATGTCGGAGGATGATCTTTTGTACCAGGGCCAATCCCACCCCGGTGCCTTCAAACTCCACATGACTATGCAACCGTTGAAACACTTTAAATAGTTTATCCCTGTACTGGCTGTTAAAGCCAACGCCATTGTCCCGGATAAAATAGACCTGCTGTCTTCCCTGCACATAATGTCCGATATGGATCTCGGGTCGTTCCTTTTTTCCGGTGTACTTGACCGCATTTGATATCAGGTTGATCCAAACCTGACGCAGGGTGGAAGGATCACCCATTACCATAGGAAGGGGCTCAATGGTCCAATGTATTTTTCGATCGTTTTCTAACGCGTTGTACTCTTGCGCCAATTCTTTCACCATCCGCTCCATATCCACCCTTACCTTGGCCATTTCCTTTCGGCCCATCCGGGAAAAAGCCAACAGGTCATCGATCAGGTTACCCATACGCAGGGCATTGTTCTTAATCACACCTGTAATGCGTCGTGCTTCTTCATCGAGTTTTGCGCCATATTCATTTTCCAAAATGGTAGTAAAGCCGGTAATACCACGCAAGGGGGCGCGAAGGTCATGGGAAACGGAATAGGTAAACGCTTCTAATTCCTCATTGCTTCGTCGGAGGTTATTCTCCAGTTCTTTGCTCCCGGTAATATCCCGCACAGATGCGGAAACCATCATCCCCTCTTCTGTGCGAATGGGAGAAAGACTGATGGCTACGGGAAATAAACCCCCATCCTTCTTTAAGGCCATGAGTTCAATCCCTTCTCCCATCATACGCACTCTCGGTTGATCGATGTATTTTCTTCGGTGATGCGTATGCTTTTCCCGTAGGTTGCCGGGAATAAGTAACTCGACTTTCTTTCCCAATAATTCTTCCTTTGTATACCCAAATAACCGCTCCGTTTGCTGATTGATCATTCGAATAGAGCCTTCCTCATCCACGATGACCGTGGCATCCGGGGCTGAATCAAGGAGCGCCCTGAATTTTCGTTCACTCATCTCTTTCTTACGGATATCAGCCCGCAGGTTATATAAACTGTATAGCGATAACACAAATACAATTCCCAACACACCAAACAAAATCCGGTTGAGTTGACCGATCGTATCTTCATTGGCCTTCTTCCTTTTTTCCAAAGCCTGAGTCTCTGCTTCAACCAACCGGTTTCCTAAATGACGGATGCTATCGGTATAGGATTTACCAACCCCTTCCCGCACCATAGCGATGATGGCACCCAGTCCCTGATTACGACGCACACTCACCATACTATCTGAAAACTGGATCCGGGCCCGGATATAACGATCCAGTGAATCAACAATACGGGCATAATCCTCACTCCGATAGGCATTGGTCCTGATCCAATTCATTTCCTGTTCAAATTGATAAACCGAACGGTAAAGCGGTTCGAGAAAAGACTCATCCCCGGTGATCGCATATCCACGCGCTCCTGTTTCATTGTCGAGCGATGTCATAACCAGGTTTTGAGCATGACGAATAGCCTCCTGGGTCTGGTTCACCCGTTGAGCAGTGTCCTTTACTTTTTCCGATTGGCGAATGGATATGAACAAAATAATCCCCATCGTAACAAATAATGTCACGACGCCGCCGGTAATGATCCCATTGGTAGAAGGTTTCATCATTCTTTACATTTGGATCAGATAAATCCGGACAGATTGTTCAAGCCTATTAGTGCGGTACGTAAATGTCAAGGGGAGAAATGGCAAGCAATCCGTTCTCCAATGCCTTGATAGCCTTTATTGAATTATGAATTTACTTGAAAGTGAATGGATATAAAAGGATGTGAACATCTTTTTATATGTTGTATTCAAATTTTTTTTTCGTGTATATATAATTGCTATTGAACCAAATAATATAGACTAGATTAATATATGTGAACATGGGTTGTTGAATGAAAGTAACCCTTCGGGTGCCAGACATCCAATAAGCATTTGATATACAATCAAAAGATTGTATTTTGTTTCCTCCAATCTAAAACCATGAAACTGTTCCAAAAGCTTCTTTCTGCCTTAGCCATTTTAACGCTGTTTTTTTCTGCCTGTCAGCGTGAAATAAAAAATGATCTTCCTCCTGGTACCGAGCCTGGGATTGTGGTAAATGCAAGTCCGGTCAATGCCAACGTAACAGGTGTGATCCTGGACGAAAGTGGTACGCCGATGCCCGGCGCACTTGTCAAGGCCGGAGGACAAACCATGGTGACCAATGATAAAGGGTTGTTCCGTTTTAATAATATCCAACTGGATAAATATAATTCAGTAGTGAAGGTGGAGAAGGCTGGTTATTTCCAGGCCATCCGCACTTTTTCGGCGGTAGCAAACAACACCAATTTTGTCCGTATCAAGTTGATCACCAAAAACGAGATCTACAATTTTGTATCGACAGCAGGCGGTACCATCACCCTGGGAGGATCAACGATCACCATACCGGGTAATTCTGTGGTGCTAAAATCAAACAACCAACCCTATTTGGGAACAGTTCGTGTTTTTGCCGCCAATATTGACCCTACACAAAATGATATTGGTGAGATCATCCCTGGAAGTTTCCAGGCTACAGACGCCAATAATTATCGGGTACTCCTGAAATCATATGGTATGATGGCCGTTGAACTGGAAGGTGCAGGTGGCGAACCGCTTCAGATCGCCACGGGGAAAAAAGCTACCCTCAAAATGGCCATCCCCTCTTCATTGCAAAGCTCAGCGCCCGCCACCATTCCACTTTGGTACATGAATGAAACTGATGGTTTGTGGAAGGAAGAAGGCAGCGCTACCAAAGTGGGTAATGTTTACCAGGGCGAAGTCTCCCACTTCTCCTTCTGGAATTGTGATATCAGCAATAACGCGGTTTTTCTTGAAATGACCCTGATCACCAACGAAGGACCACTTCCCTATACCACGGTAAAAATCACCCGGGTGAGCAATGGCAGTTCTTCACTGGGTTACACGGATTCCCTTGGACATGTAAGTGGATTTGTGTTCAATAACGAACCGCTGCTGCTTCAGGTGTTGGATAATTGTCAATCGGTTATTTATTCACAGAATATCGGGCCCTTTACCGCCACCACCAACCTCGGCAATATCACCGTTGTTCTTCCGGCTGTAAATGAACTGGAGGTTACCGGTACAGCCACCAACTGTAACAACCAACCCATCGCCAACGGAAAAGCCTATATTTATTTTGAAGATGTGCTCTTTGTTGCACCCGTACAGGCAGGCAGTTTCTCCCTGCATATGACCCGGTGCGCCAATAGTACAGGCCTTGTAGAAGTGGTGGTTGAAGATCTTGACACCGATCAGCAAAGCGCTCCGATTGTTGCCGCTGCTTCTACCGGTGTTTTTAATACGGGCAATATTCAGGCTTGTGGTACTTCCTCTGTCACCTTTATCAATTATGCCATTGACGGAGGTGCAGCATACGTGATTAATAGTAGTGTGGCTGGTGATTCGATCTCCGCGTATAACCAGGGCGCGCAAAATTATTTTGACATCAATGGTTTCAAAGTGAGCCAGCCAAATATCAATATCTGGTTTGGGTTCACCGGCAATTCCATAGGCAGCTTCCCGATCAGTATGCGGTCGGTCAACCAATACGATTCAATCGTTGTGGTCACCCCCTTGAATGTAAATGTTACCACCTTTGGTGCCCCGGGTCAGTTTATTGAAGGAAATTTCAATGGCCAATTCAAGGAAGGTCCAGCGAGTACGCCTCATACGATCAACTGTACCTTCCGGGTCAGGAGATTTTAAAAGAAGACACGTATCGCAAAGAAGAGCATCAACGCAACGGTCATCCAACCCAGGAGTTCAAAGATCAGGGGATGTTTATAATCCCCCATGATATGTTTCTTGGAAACCGCCAGCAATACAATGGCCAAGGCAACAGGCAGGATAAAGCCATTGGCCGTACCGGCAAATAATAACAACTTCACCGGATGGGGGTTGATCAAAAAGATCAACGTTGACAGCAGGATAAATACTGTCACCACCCATTTACTATGTTTGTCAACAGCAGGTACAAGTGTCTTCCAAAAACTGACCGTGGTGTACGACGCCCCGATTACCGAAGTGATCGACGCGATCCACAACACAATACCAAAGAAGAAATAACCCGCCTGCCCGGCCGCTTCGCGAAAGACCGATGCAGTGGGATTGGTTTTGTCATAAAGAAAACCGGTACTGACAACGCCCAATACAGCCAGAAAAAGAATAAAACGCATGAAAGAAGTAATGAGGATGCCACTGATGGCACTACGGGTAACCAGGCGCATTTGAGAGGGTCCCTTAATTCCTGCATCCAACAACCGATGTGCTCCGGCAAAACTAATATACCCGCCCACTGTGCCACCCACCAGGGTTATGATAGGAATGAGCCGTGTCTTTTCCGGAAAGAAACTATGCTCCATGGCCCGGATCACGGGGGGATGGGAAGCAAAAGCGATGTAGACCGTAATGCCGATCATGAGCAGTCCCAATACCTGTGTAAAACGATCCATCACCACACCTGCCTCCTTCACCCAAAAAATACCAAGGGCTATCAATGCGCTCAATACGGCCCCATAGCGGGTATCCATGCCTGTTAGAATATTAAAACCCAATCCGGTCCCACCGATATTTCCAATATTAAAAATGAAACCGCCAATGGCGATCATGGCCGCGAGTAAATAGCCCAATCCGGGCATAAGACGATTGGCCAGGTCTTGCGCGGGCGAGCCGGAAACAGAAATGACGCGCCAGATATTCACCTGCGCACAGATATCGATCAATACAGAGATCAGAATGACAAAGCCAAAACTGGTGAGTAATTCGGCGGTAAAGACGGTGGTTTGGGTTAAAAACCCGGGACCAATGGCCGATGTGGCCATGAGAAAGGCCGCCCCAAGAATGGCAGAGTTTCTTTTCATGATTGCTGCCTCAATATAACAATACTTAGCTCAATGGTTTTGAGATATTGATCTTTTGGGCGGCTAATTTCTTTCGAATGGCTTTTGCCAGCTCAGGTGCATGGGGGCCATCGCCATGAATACAAACCGTATCGGCAATGATATCGATCTCTTCTCCCGAGATAGTTTGCACTTTACCGGTGGTGACCATTTTGATCACCTGGTTTACGGCCTTTTTATTGTCGTCAATGAAGTAACCCGGAACTTTTCGGGATACAAGACTCCCATCGGTATTATAAGCACGGTCAGCAAATACCTCGTGTGCGGTACGCATACCTATTTTGCGGGCTTCTGAAACCAGGGCCCGGGAGCCATAAATGAACAATTCATCATCCACATCTTTTACCGCCAGGGCAATGATCGCCGCAAGGCTACGCGTAGTAGCCGCTTTATTATACAAAGCTCCGTGTGGTTTAACGTGATGAAGTTTTGTACCAAATGTTTTGGCAATGCCTGCCAGCTTGAACACCTGGGCTGTCACAAGATCATAAATCTCAGGAGGGGAAAGAAGCAAATCTGTACGGCCAAAGTTTTCGCGGTCCATATACGAAGGATGGGCGCCCAGGGCAACCTCATGTTGGAGGGCTAATTCTACAGTGGCCTTCATGGTGGTGTCGTCACCTGCGTGATAGCCACAGGCAATATTGGCGGAACTGATATGCGGCATGATCAGGGCATCATTACCAATGCCTTCGCCCAGGTCACAATTGAGGTCAATGGTCAGGCTTGCTGATTCGTTGGTTTCTAAATGGTTCATGGGTACAGTGCTCTTCCAGTTTCAAGATACAGGCAATTTGTAAATGACGCAAATTCTGCTCCTGAGAAATACACGAGCGGACCGATTCTTCATATTCCACCCATTTAAGGCGGATCTGTTCGCCGGGCCTTTTCTGTACAAGTCGATGATGATGAGCCTTTATTACCTGGGCGATCCGGGGGTATCCTCCCGTGGTCTGGTGATCGGCCAGCAGGACAACCATTTGTCCATTGGGCAATAATTGTATGGTACCAAAGTCAACTGCCGATGAAACCAGCTCCCTGTCTGTTTTTCTGGCAAGTGGATACTCTCCCCGCAGGCGAAAACCCATGCGGTCAGAAGGTACTGTAATAGTAAAGGAGTTGGAGGATAAATGGTCTTTGGATTGATCATCCAGTTCATTCCACTCTGGACCGCGCAGGGCAAAAACCATATCCGATGGCAGGGCTTCGCGTAAAGGGGCTGCCCCAAAGGGAAGGGTATGGTGATGATTTTTATTCCAGTCTACCGGACACAGGATTGTTTTCCTAAACTTAATCTGGTCCCCTTTTTTTAAAGCCCGGCCTTCCCATCCACCGGCCCCGGCCCGTAAATGCGTACTCCGGCTACTTAGCCAAGCGGGAATGTCAAAGCCCCCGCGTACCGCCAGGTAGGAACAATATCCTTCTTTGAGATGGTCAAAATGTAGCAGGGAACCTTTTCTGATCCAGATCGGTTTATTGACAGGCAGGTTTTCACCACTCATGGTGGCTCCCATATCTGCACCGGTGATAGCGATCAGCGCGTCTTCCTCAAAGGACAGGGTAGCAGCCGGAAAAAATAATTCCAGACAGGCCTCATCGCGGTCATTGCCTACCAGAAAATTGGCCACCTGCAGAGAATACTGATCCATGGCCCCTGTTGGATTGATCCCCAGGTGCCGGTATCCTGCTCTTCCCAGGTCTTGCAGGGTATCAAGCAGTCCCGCCTTCGAAATGGTCAAACTCATAATGATTGATGGAATAAAAACGCACCCGGTCACCGGGCTGAAACAATACAGGTATTTCCTTTTCAGGATCAAATAAATGAAGGGGTGTCCTCCCGATCACCTGCCAACCTCCCGGTGAGGCAATAGGGTAAATCCCTGTTTGCCTGCCGGCGATACCAACACTTCCTGCATGAACCCGATCCGCGGGTTGTTGTTTTCGGGGAAAGGCAATACGTTCATCCACCTCGGCCATGTAGGCAAACCCGGGTAAAAAACCCAGAAAGCATACCTGGTATTCAATGGCTATATGCAACTGGATGAGTTCGTCCAGCGATAGCCCCGACCGTTGTACACATGCTTCGAGATCTGGCGCCAGCGCAGGATCATAACAAACCGGAATGGAATGTACACGATGTTCCTGGGGCAGAACAGTGGGTAAGGCCGACAATTTTTCCCTGATGTATTTATCTAAAAAAGCAAATGGTTGCGGATCGCCGGTTTGTTGCGCCAGGGCAAACAGATCAAAATACAGCGTGATTGAACTGTATGCAGGTACCCATTCATGTTTTACAGGCAGAGCGTCTGTCCTTAAGTGATCGTAGCACCGAAGAACCAGTTGATGTATGGAAAGCGACGTACCCTGGCCAAAGTCAATGACAATGGCCTGCTCACTCAGGGGGTAGATGGTAAAGGACAGGTTGGGGTACATCGTGCTGACAGGGAAGATAAAACATTATTGCTTGCGGGCCTATAACTTTGCAGGTAACATGTCTCAATTCAATTGGAACGACAGCCTTAATTTATTATCTAAGCTTACCCCTCGCCGTATCTGGAATGGTCTGAAGGTATGGTCCAGTTATCATTTGAGTAAATGGACAGGAAAAGCGATTCAATGGGGTTATCCGATATCCATCTCTTTTGAGCCCACTACTTCCTGCAACCTCCGCTGCCCCGAATGCCCCAGTGGGCTCCGCGCCTTTACCCGCCCCACAGGGATGTTGCAAAAGGATTTCTTCAGTGAAACGATCGACCAGCTTTCTGCCGAACTGCTTTACCTGGTTTTTTATTTTCAAGGCGAACCCTACCTCAATCCGGGTTTTCTGGATATGGTAAAATATGCTACGCAAAAAAAGGTCTACACCGCCACCTCCACCAATGCACATTATCTGACCGATGAAAATGCACGTCGTACCATTGAAAGCGGACTCGACCGGCTGATCATTTCCATTGATGGCACCACGCAGGAAGTGTATGAACAATACCGGGTGGGCGGACGCCTGGATAAAGTATTGGAAGGGGCGCGAAATATGGTGAAATGGAAAAAAGAACTCGGTAGCAAAACACCCTTTATCATCTTCCAGTTCCTGGTAGTTCGTCCCAATGAACACCAGGTAGAAGAAGCCCGGGAACTGGGAAAACAGATCGGCGTGGATGCAGTCTGGTTCAAAACCGCACAGATCTATGATTTTGAAAATGACCCCAACCAGCTCATTCCTGTCAATGGAAAATACAGCCGCTACCAAAAAACCGATGCAGGCTATACCTTCAAAGGCAAACTCGCCAATCACTGCTGGAGACTATGGCACGATCCCGTCATTACCTGGGATGGACTTGTAGCCCCTTGCTGCTTTGATAAGGATGCGCAGCACCAACTGGGTGACCTGAAAACAAAACCCTTTAAAGAAATCTGGAACAACCCGGCGTATAAGGAGTTTCGCAGCCGGATCCTTCTGGGAAGAAAGCATATCGACATCTGTTCCAACTGCTCAGAAGGAACACGGGTCTGGGAAAACTAAACTCACCAGTTCAGCATCGCGCTGTAGAGCCGGCGGTAAAAGGACAAAAAGCCTTCCCCAAAATTTTTGCAAGAATCAAGGATAAGTCGCATGGTAGCCTGTTATTCCTTAAAATTCATTCTTTCCCAGCGACTTAACAATACCCAACCCATGGTATTTTATCAACAAGTGTTAATTTCTTGCTCTAAATTTTATAATTCAATGTTTAAACATTATTTTTGTGGTCTTGTTATTCTCTTTTAAATAAAAAATATATGACAGACCTCAGAACCCAAGTAGACCAATTGAACCAGATGATCCTCGAAGGCAAGATCCTGGAGGCATTTGAGAAGTTTTATGATGATAATGTTGTGATGCAGGACAACGATTATCCTGCCCGTGTAGGTAAGGATATCAATCGCCAGTATGAAGAGGCGTTTGTAAGTGGCCTTACCGAGTTCCGTGGCGCCAAGATCCTCAATACCCTGATCAGCGATGGCCTGGCGGTGGTAGAGTGGTGGTTTGACTATACCCACAAAGACTATGGCACCCGTACCTATGTACAGTTGGCCGTACAGCGCTGGAAGAACGGCAAGATCGTAGAGGAGAAATTTTATTACAACAGTTGATCCCAATCACAAAACGCAGGTTTCATGCGGGGTTTATTACCTTCGCATGAAACTTTTTCATTCTATATGGGCATTGAACAGGATGTACAGCAGGTGAATTTCCGCAATGAATACCAGAAAGCGGTCATCAACCTGATCTATACCTATAACTGGATGCGAGAGAAAACATCCAGTATTTTGGATGCGGAAGATATCACTTCACAGCAATTCAACATACTCCGTATTCTGCGTGGAAGTTTCCCCAAACCACTTTCCACTTTGCAGATCCGCGAGCGGATGTTGGATAAAATGAGTGATACCAGTCGTATCGTAGATCGTTTGCTTTCTAAAGAACTTGTTAAAAAAGTTACATGTAAAGTCGATCGCCGATTAGTAGATATTACAATTACAGATAAAGGTCTGGCCCTGCTGGAACGCCTCGATCATAAGCAGGATGAGATGGATGGCGTGTTAAAAAAACTCACCAAAAAAGAAGCCGTCACACTAAGCAATCTCCTCGATAAGGTGCGCACCCTTGATCAGCCTTGAGCTGGTTGGGTTATCTTTGTGTTTCTAATTCAATCATGAGAAGAATACTACCTGGTCTGTTGACCCTGCTCCTTTGCATTTTGTCCGCTAAAGGATCGTTCGCACAAGCTAAACCCGAATTCCGGGGTGTATGGATCGCTTCGGTGGATAATATCGATTGGCCAATACGCGGTGATTATAGTCCCGCTTCGCAAAAAGCCGAGTTCATCCGCCAACTGGATATGCACAAACGCAATGGCATGAATGCCGTGGTGGTACAGATTCGCCCTTCGGGTGACGCCTTTTACCCGTCTGAATTTGAACCCTGGAGCGAATGGCTTACCGGAAAACAAGGCAAAGCACCCGTACCTTTTTATGATCCGCTGCAATTCATGATCGAAGAAACGCATAAGCGTAACATGGTCTTTCACGCCTGGCTCAACCCCTATCGGGCTGTTTTCAATATCAAAACATCCTCGATCGCCAAGAACCATATCATTCGCAAACACCCGGAATGGTTCCTGACCTATGGCGATAAGAAGTACTTTGACCCCTCGAATAAACAGGCACAAGACTTTGTGGTGAAAGTGGTAAAGGATATTGTGAAAAGATATAAGATCGATGCCATCCACATGGATGATTATTTCTATCCCTACCGTATTGCCGGAAAAGAATTTCCCGATTCAGCCGCCTATAAGAAATCCGGAAGCAAATTGTCAAAAGATGACTGGCGCCGGAGCAATGTGGACTCGATCATTCGGAAACTGAGCACCGTGATCAAACAGACAAATCCACAGTGTCAGTTTGGGATCTCTCCATTTAGTGTGTGGCGCAATCTGGACCAGGATCCACGGGGAAGTGATAGCAAAGCCTCACAAACCAACTACGACGATCTTTATGCCGATATCCTGCTTTGGATGGAGAAAGACTGGATCGATTACGTGGCACCTCAATTATACCTCGAGATCGGTCATGATAAGATCGATTATGCCAAATTGCTTGACTGGTGGAGCAAAAACAGTTTTGGCAAACACATATATATAGGATTGGGTATCTACCGCGCCGGGTCCAATCCCGCGTGGAAAAACCCCAATGAGTTACCCAACCAGATCAAACTCCTGCGTCAATACCCACAGGTGCAAGGCAGTATATTTTTTAGCAGTAAAACGTTTAAGACCAATCCCAATGGCTGGAGCGACAGCCTCCGGAACAACTATTTCCGCGAACCGGTGAAGGTTCCTGAAATGGATTGGCTCAAAAAGAAGTAAGTCCCTTTTCCCTCCATTTTATCAGTATACTCTACCGAGCCCAATCTGAACCGGATCGGGATGGAGGTGAGTTTTTGTAATTGCCATTCCTTTTGGCAAATAATTCCCTGGTTTTTCGAGATAAAGTCGGGCCTGACCAGGAATACAGGCTTTAGGGAAAATGAAGGGTTCGCCCGTACAAATTCAACCGCCTTTAGCTGGGCTTGCCCCGGTAAAAAAAACTTTAACAGGAACACAACAAGAAGAATTGATATTCGTTGCCCCATGGTTGTACCTTTTGTTTGTAAATTTACGGCCTGATTTTTGATGCAGCGGCGCTTTTTTTCTATAATCCAGGACATTAACTGAGCATGATATGGCTTTAAGTCAGGGTTTACACCAAAAGTTACTACAAAAACTTTCCCCACAGCAAATTCAATTAATGAAATTGCTGCAGGTCCCTACAGCCAACCTGGAAGAACGCATCAAAGAAGAACTGGAAGAGAACCCCGCCCTGGAACTGGAAGAAGAAGGAGCTGAAAGCAGCGATGACCTGGTAGATGAATTTGCCGATGACAGTCCGGAGGAAGTGGAAGAATCAGACGGAAGCGAAGAAGACTACGATAATATCGACATCAGCGAATATGTACAGGATGGCGATGATGACATCGCCGATTACCGCTTGCGGGATGATAACTACCCCGATGAGGAGACCCGGACCTCGCCGGTAAAGACCGAAACCAGTTTTTATGAGACCCTCCTGTTGCAACTGGGTATGCTCAACCTCGAAGAACGTGAGCAACGAATAGCCGAACACATCATTGGGAGTATTGACGAAGACGGCTACCTGCGCCGCGAAACCTCCGCCATTGTGGATGACCTCGCTTTTCGCCAAAACATCATGGCCAACCCCCAGGAAGTGGAAAAGATCATTGATATGATCCAGCAGTTCGATCCTCCGGGTGTGGGCGCCCGTGACCTGCAGGAATGCCTGCTCCTGCAACTTCATCGCCTGAAACTGGAAGGACATGATGTAGATATCGCCATGCAAGCGATCAGCCGGTATTTTGATGAGTTCACCAAAAAACACTACGAACGAATACAACGTGGGTTGGACCTGACCGAAGAGGAACTGAAGGATGTAATGAAACAAGTGGTGCGCCTTAACCCCAAACCTGGTGGAAACCTGACCACCTTGAACAAGGCCGAAAGCTATGTGGTGCCCGACTTCTTTATCTTCAACAATAATGGTAAACTGGAACTGACCCTCAACTCCCGCAATGCACCCGATCTCCGGATCAGTGGGGGCTACCGCGATATGCTCAAAGAATATGAGACCGGGTCAAAAAAAGATAAACGCCAGAAAGAGGCCGTACTCTTTATCAAACAAAAAATTGATGCCGCTAAATGGTTCATTGACGCCATTAAACAAAGACAACATACCCTGCTGAGCACAATGACCGCCATCATGAGCCATCAGGAAGATTTCTTTCTCACCGGAGATGAGACCAGCATGCGGCCCATGATCCTGAAAGATATTGCAGAAATCACCAATCTGGATATTTCCACAGTAAGCCGGGTAGCCAACAGTAAATTCGTACAAACCGAATTTGGCACCTACCGGCTTAAATTCTTCTTCTCCGAATCACTCAGTACCGATAGCGGCGAAGAAGTTTCTACCCGGGAAGTAAAAAAGATCCTGAGCGACTTCATCGAAAGCGAGAACAAACGCAAACCGCATAGCGACGAAAAATTGACCGATCTACTTCAGGAAAAAGGGTATAATATTGCACGTCGAACCGTAGCCAAATACAGGGAACAATTGAACATCCCCGTGGCCAGGCTCCGGAAAGAACTGTAATATGAGCACCATCCTTGCCATCGACGAACAGAACCAGATCACCGAAACGTACGAAAAGCTCCCCCAGCCTAAATGGCTTCGCTGGGTCGCTACATTTTTCTCTTATTTATTTCACCCCCTTTTCATTCCGGTTTATGTCACGCTCTTTCTGGTGATCGAACATCCCTATTTATTTCCCGGGTTCAACCCCTGGCGTAAACTGACCACCGTATTACAGGTTTTTGTCAACTGCACCTTTCTTCCACTGGTGAGTATCCTGCTTTTACTCGCCCTGAAATTTATAAAGTCCATACACCTGCGTACCCGTCAGGACCGGATCATTCCCTATGCCATCAGCATGATCTTTTATTTCTGGAACTGGTATGCTTTCAAGAATAATTTCGCCCCGGAGCCGCTGGTAGCTTTTATGCTGGCCACCTTTATCACCTCCATCGCGGGTTTTATGGCCAATATTTATATTAAGATCAGCATGCATACCATGTCCGCGGGCGTAGTGGTAGCTTTTATCGCGGGTATGGCCCTCACCGAATCGGTCAATTATACCGTATTCCTCTCCATAGCGCTGCTTATTGCGGGTATTGTAGGTACGGCCCGGCTCATCGTTCACGGGCATAGTCCTACAGAAATTTATGCCGGCTTTCTTGTTGGAGCCCTGGCGCAAGTCATCGCCTTTTATATTTAACCTAAAAAACAAAAGCCCAATCTTACGATCAGGCTGTTTGTTTCATCCATCCTTATGTACTATGTCCAATCTAGCCGTTTAATATTTTTGATGTCTTCAGGTAAGTAGTGCTGGGATGATAGATAAACAGGCAGGAGCCATCTTTAATGGTTTCTATGATATCCTTTGTTTCTTCAGAAGGTATAGCGGGGCAACCAAAGCTCCGTCCCAGGAAAGGGCTGCGGTCAAGAAATTTATCGCCTACATAATTGGACCCATGGATCACAATATGCCGCATCATGGCTTTATCATTTATTCCTTTTTCTACGCCTTGTAACCGAAGCGAAAGACCATGACCCCCTTTATAGGTAGAGCTCGTAATATAAAAACCAAGGCTGCTTTTATGGGAACGCGGGCTGTTGGAAAAGGTTTTGGCAAACTCACCACCCGAATTACGGCCATGGGCCACATAGGTATTCTTTAATACCTGGAAATTCTCCATATCCACCACATACAATCTCTTTTTGCGGGAAGATTGACTAAAATCGCAAATGGTCAACAGGCCATTCTTGCGGACCAATCCTTTTTCTACTAATTCTGCATATCCCTTATAAGCATATTGAAACGCTTCTTCGCTCAGGCCTAATTGATCGAGGTCAAGACTATCGAAGAGAAACTGGGCTTTTTCAGCCAGCGTAGTATTGCGCGGAACAGTAGTTTCGACAGAATAACTGTGAAGGGGGCGGCTTCCTGCCCTCAATTGAGGTACCACAGTGGTGATTGCGGACAAGCCGGTGAGAATAAAGAGGTGGATCAGTTTACTCATTGGATACGGACGGTTTTTCAATACTACCAAACGAAAGCGAAAGTGAAAATATTATTGAGAATCAGTAAATACAAACAAATCGGACATCTTTTTTTATTGCGCGAATTATTACCCGAAATATCCGGTAACTCGTTTAGAAATAATACACTGTCCGGTTATAGTAATTTCCCATTTTCTACGTGGAAACATGTAGTGCCTCAATGAATCGTACGTCGCTTTGTTATGAACTCATTAGAGTATATCCTCAGCAGCAGTATAAACATCGAGATGAGGAGTGGACCAAAAATCAGACCAATAAACCCAAAAAGGTTCAATCCGACAATAACCCCAAAAACGGTGATAAGCGGATGTATATTTCCTATTTTGCTTTGTAGGGTAAACCGAAAGAGATTATCCACTGTTCCTATTAAACCAAATCCCCATATGAGCATGAATATACCCTGCCAGTTTTGCCCATTAGCAAAAAGTATAATAGATAATGGTACATAAGCCAGGGCGGCCCCCACAATGGGGATCATGGCTGTAATACAGGTAACTACAAACCAGAACCAGGGTTCACTTACCCCTACTATAAAATACCCGATCAGGGCGACAATGCCTTGCAGGATGGCAATCACCGGAATACCAATGGCATTGGACACCACCATATTGTTGATCTCCGACCCGATACGGGCTACATTCTCGTCTTTCAGGGGCACATGCTCATACAAGGCATCTTCCATTTTTCGGCCATTCACCAGCATGAAATAAAGCATGAAATACATGAAGAAGATCGTGGTGAGTGTATTAAAGGTAGCATTCAACACTTTTGGCACCAGGTCAGTGATGGCCTTTTGTAATTGTTTGATATTATCAGCACTCAATATTTTGATGTCAAAACGCTGGTCAATATCACTTACGATCTTCTGCAAGGCCGCGCTCAATTCGGAGGAATGATCTACCACATAGGTCACTTTGGAAGAAAGCATATTTACGAGCAGCCCGATCGGCACCAGGATCACAATCAGGGAGAGGAACATGATAAAGAATGCCGCCAATCCCGGTTTCCATTTACGCTTCTCAACCAAGCGGAAATACCTTTTATGCAACAATACATAGAGTGTTACTGCTCCAAGCAATGCCGGCAGGAAGGTATATAACTCTAAAAAAAGCAAGAGCCCAAGTAATACAATAATGACCAGAAAGAATATCTGGCGAATGCGGTTCTGGTCAATGGTAGTACTCATGTTGTTAAAATTAGGATTTCCTTAGGCTAGACCTTTGTTTCTTTCCATTTTCCTCGTTTAAATAATACAAAGGCGGCTATCGCGATGGCTGTTTCCGCCACGGGTACGGCAATAAACGCGCCAGTAGGCCCGAGGTTGAACCCATTGGCCAGAGTGTACGCCAGGGGTATTTGAAACATCCAGAACCCGATGAAGTTGATCCACGTAGGTGCCTTGGTATCCCCTGCCCCATTCAGTGCCTGAATCATTACCATGCCTATACCATAAAAGATATACCCTGATCCAATGATCTGCAGGGCAAGGGCCCCATATCTATGTACCTCGGGTTCCTGGGTGAATATGCTGATGATGGGCGAAGCAAAAAACACAAACAGGACCATGACACCCGACATGAAAATGGCATTGTACTTCATGGTGAGCAAGGCACTTTTCTCTGCCCGGTCGGGATGACCAGCCCCAAGATTTTGTCCCACCAGCGTTGCAGCCGCATTACTCAACCCCCAGGCGGGCAGGATAAAGAAGACAATATTCCGGATAGCGACCTGATAACCGGCTACGGCATCGGTACTTCCTGTAACCGCCACAAGACGTCCCAATACGATCCAGCTACCCGACTGAATAATGAACTGCAGGGTGGCTGGCCAACCTACTTCCACCAGGGTCTTGATCACCGGCAGGTCCCACCTGAAATGAGGGCGCTTGAACTTGATAACCCCTCTTTTGGAAAAGAACAGGTGGTAACACTGGTACAACACCCCCGTTCCTCGACCAATTGTAGTGGCAATGGCAGCGCCTTTCAAACCCAGTTCAGGGAAAGGCCCATAGCCATAGATAAGCAAGGGACAAAGGATGATGTTCAATAAACTCGCCAGTGCCAGGCTCCACATGGCCTTGGAAGCATCGCCTGCACCACGAAATATCCCATTGATCAGAAAGAGAAGGATGATGACCATACTACCCCCAAACATGATACGGGTGAAAATGGCCCCTTCTTTAATCACCTCATCCTCGGCACCCATGATGCGCAGGATATCTTCGGCAAAAAAGATACCTAATACACCAAATACCACCGCCGCGATCATGGCGATATAGATCGACATGACCCCGGCATGCGCGGCCGCATCCGGGTTTTTCTCTCCTACCCGCCGCGCTACCACCGCAGTGGCAGCCGTACTCAATCCAATGGCGAGAGAGTAGACAATGGTAATGGAAAACTCGGTTAACCCTACCGTAGCAATGGCATATTTGCTATTGGGTAAATGGCTGACGAAATAAATATCTACGACCGCAAATACGCTTTCTAATCCCAACTCGAGGATCATGGGAATGGCCAATAAGAATATGGCCTTGCGCATACTTCCCTGTGTATAATCCCTCTCTACCCCCTTGATGGCTTCAAGAGATAACTTAAGGGCATAATTTATTCTTTCGAAAAATTGTTTGATTGACATGGATGAAATGAATTGAAAATAATAGAAGCCCGATCCCGAAGGGACAGGTAATTTGATCACGGAGGAGGTCCGATCGGACCAATTAAAGCTTCATATGCTGAAATTGAAGAAGGGCAAAACTATGGTTATTTTTTACAAATAACCCAACACCCCCTCCAAAAATGGATGAGCAGCTCTTTTTTTATATAACCGGAAAAGATTTTTGAACGAAATGCAACCCGAAAAGGTCAACCCCGGTCTAACAATCGGTTTTTCATAGGAAATTGGATAGAAAACGGGGCTGGATGTCTATCTGGCCCTTCTTTTTTTACAGCAGGATACAGCTAAAAGTTATTAGCTATTAGCTGATAGCTATTGGCTTTTAGGAAAAAGCCATAAAGTATCTATAAATCAATTATTTATTTCACTATTCACACATCCAGTTCACCGCTAAAAGCTAATAGCTAACAGCTAATAGCTCTTCAAGCCAGATTCTTCTGTATCACCCCCACCAACTCCTCCTCATTAAACGGCTTGGTCACATAATCATTCATCCCTACCTCGAAGCACCGTTCATTATCACGTCGCATAGCACTGGCCGTGAGGGCGATTACGGGTATGGTGAGTTTGAGTTCATTTCTGATCTGGAAAGTGGCATTTAGCCCGTCCATCACCGGCATTTGCAGGTCCATCAGGACAAGGTCAAAGGGTTGCTCCCGAAGTAACCGGACGGCATCGGCGCCATTCTCCGCTTCTGTAATATTCACGCCATAGTCCGATAATACCGCGGAGGCGACCATGCGGTTCATCTCCACATCATCAACCAACAGGATCCGGCAATTACGCAATTTACTGCTGTCATAGGCCATAGGGGTAGCATTTGTTTCCGGTTTTTGCTCGGCGCGACGGAATGGTAACTGTAATACGATCGTGGTTCCCTCGTTCTTCAGGCTATGTACTTCAATATAGCCGCCCATTAATTCCACCAGGTGTTTGGTGATCGACATGCCAAGCCCAGTTCCCCCGTAGCGACGGGTAACGGATTTATCCTCCTGCGAGAATTTATCAAACAAGTTGGCCAGGAATTCTTTCTCCATCCCCACACCGGTATCGGTTACCTTTAATTTGATCTCCTGATGAGCGGGTGTATCACTGTGTAAACTGGCCTCGATACCGATCCATCCCTTTTCGGTAAACTTGATCGCATTCCCCAACAGGTTAAGCAAGATCTGTTTCAACCGGTGCGGGTCACCTTTCAGATAGGATTGTATTTCCGGATCGATCTTCACTTTGAGTGGCAATCCTTTCTCCTCTGCCCGTTGCGACATCACCGCTGCAGTTTCGCTGATCACGGCATGAAAATCAAAATCAATTTCTTCAATCGTCATCTTGCCCTGCTCTATTTTAGAAATATCCAGGATATCATTGATCAGCACCAACAGGTGTTGCGAAGCGGAATTAATATTTTGCACAAAACCCTGGTGTTTCTCCGGCAGGTCGGTCTTCATCAATTGACTGCCAAATCCAATGATCGCATTCAACGGAGTGCGTATCTCGTGGCTCATATTTGCCAGGAAGTTCTCCTTTAGTTTCTCGGCATGTTCCGCCTTCTTCAGGGCTTCAATAAGTCGTTTCTGGTTGTTTACATTCTCGGTAATATCTGTTCCAATACCGGAAATACCCAATACTTTTCCAGCCGGATCAAATAACGGAAAGAGTACGAAAGAATATTTTCGGGCAAACCCTTTCTCCATGATATCCTGTCTTACCTCCACCGATTTCTGTGACTCCAGTATCCTTCGTTCGAATTTCAGGAACTTCTGTGCGATCTCTTCACCAAAAATTTCCTGATCCAATTTCCCAATGATATTTGGGGTCTGCAGGTCGAGTACCTGGGCAAATTGGCGGTTGACCTGAATATAGCGACCTTCATTGTCTTTGATAAAGATGATCTGCGGACAGTTATCCAGAATGGATTGCAACAATAAATGTGATTCCCTTCTTTCCTGGTTACGCTTGGCTCGTTCCTCATCCAGCAGGTACATCTCGGTCACATCCTTGGTGATACATTGAAAACCATAAGGCAGGTCGTTGGAATACAGCAATACCGCTTGCTGTTCCATCCATTTCTGTTCTCCTTCACGGGTGATGATGGGAAATTTAATGGTTGATTCTGTCAGGTGATTGTTCAGCATGTGCTGGTAAAAATTGATCACCGTTTCCTGCCAGGCAGGGTCCACCAGTTTTAAAAAACTGTTTCCTACCAATTCATTCACCTCAAAACCGGTAACGCGTGTGGCATAAGAACTGACAAAAGTGAACATCCCCTTAAGGTCTGTGGTGAAAAGCACCACCCCTGACTGATCGATCAACTCCCGGTATTTCTTTTCATTCACATGCGCATTGAATTCGGCCTTCTTTCTTCTTTTGATCTGGTCACTGATCCGAATCAACATAAAATACACCACCAGAAAAGTAGCCAGGCTGATGATCAGCGTGGTGATATAATAATTCTTGGAAGCTTTGTCAAACCGGGCCATGTTTCCATCAAACACGCCTTCGTTAAATCGTCTGACTTTTGATACTTGTTGATTGATTTTATTATTGATCCTCTTTTTCTCGGTAAAAAATTGGAGATAGGAACCGGAGAGGGTATCATGCCGGGCCTGGATCTGCTGGGCAGAAAGCTGAACCTTCTGGTCCATCAGTTCTTTTAACTGCCGCATATTAGCCACCTGTTCAGGATAGGCTCCATAGGATTCGATCATCCGGGTAGCGATCATGGTGACCGTTCCGGTATCATCCCTGAATTTATCCAGATAGTAAGGGTCGCCCGAAAGCGAATAGCTGACGGAAGAAGCGTCCGCTGAAGCCAGGGCCTCATTCAGATCGTTCAGGTTTTGTAATTGGCTGTTCAGTTCCTGAAAAGCCTGATTGCCCACCGCATTGTTGGAAATATTCCTTTTTGTCTGCCACAGAAAGAAGGCCAGAACAAAAAAGGAAAACACAATGACAAAGAGGACGTTTTGATAGGTTTTCATCTATTGGATGGTATGATTTTTATTTTACTTGTGAAACGCTGATCGTCAGTCGTGAGACGTGAATCGTGAGGCGTGAGGCGTGAGTTTTCACCACTGCCGTCTCACGTCTCACGTTTCACGCCTCATATCTCACGCCTCACGTCTCACGTCTCACATTTCACGCCTCACGCAACTTCCCCACCACCTCCACCAGCACCGTCTCCAGTTGCTCGATCAATCCGGGCAGCTCCTGTTCCTGATCACCTGATAGGGCCAGGGTCTCTATCTGTCTGATCTCTTTGGTGAGCGAGTGGATACCCATATTGTCAATGGAAGGTTTGAGCCGGTGTGCCACAGCTTTTACCTTTTCCAGGTCTTTTTGACCATATGCTTCTTTGATCTCCTGTACGCTGAGCGGCGCCTGTTCTGAGAAGAGCCTGATCATTTTATCGATAAAGGCCTGGTTGCCTTTACCGATCTCCCTGAGTTTACCCAGGTCGAATAATGCTTGATTGGTTTCCATGCTACTTGTATTGGATTTTAAGCCGGTTTGTCCCCCCAACCATTTTGCCATCAGGGCAACAAGGTCTTCTTCCTTGAATGGTTTGGTGAGATAATCGTTCATTCCGGCGGCAAAGCAAATTTCATTCTCGCCTTTGATGGCGTTGGCTGTCAACGCAATGATGGGAATGGTGCTTTGAAGATCGCGGCGAATACGGCGCGTGGCTTCCAGACCATCCATGATCGGCATTTGTACATCCATGAGTACGAGGTCGTAATAACTGGTGCGGATGGCTTCTACGGCTTCCTGCCCATTGATCACTTCCTCAATGATCGTCCCATAAGGTTGTAATACGGTGGTGGCAACCAGACGGTTCATCTCATTATCTTCAGCCAGAAGTATCTTCTTCCCGTTTAGTATCCGGTTATCCGTGGGGGCCTGCACCTTGGGGGCGATTTCCATTTCTGATCCCTTGCGGAAGGGCAGCCAGAAATATACTTTTGTACCTTCTCCTTTTTCACTCTCCACCTTAATGTCTCCATTCATCAGGGTAACCAGTTGCTTGCTAATGGCCATGCCAAGCCCGGTACCACCAAAGCGGCGTGCAACAGACCGGTCTTCCTGCGAAAAATTCTCAAAGATCCGTTGGGTAAATTCCTTATCCATACCAATACCCGTATCCTTGACGGTAAAGCTGATTCGTTGCCCACTGTTAGTATCTTCCTCTACTTTACAGATCACTTCCACCGTCCCCTTCTCCGTAAACTTGATCCCGTTGCTGATCAGGTTGAGTAATACCTGGTTCAACCGGTAAGGGTCACCGATAAGGACAGGGTGTACCCGGGCATCAGTGGTGCAAACCAGCGAAATGCCTTTTTCTTCTGCCCGATGACTCATTACCTGCATCACACGGTCGCCAATTTCACGTAACCTGAAACCAATATTCTCAATATGTAGTTTACCCGCCTGGATCTTGGAAATATCCAGGATATCATTGATCACCACCAGGAGCTGTTCCCCGGCAGAGTTCACTGCTTCGAGATAGGATTTTTGTTGCTGGTTCAGCGAGGTCTTTTGCAATTCACGGCTCATCCCCATGATGGCATTGAGCGGGGTGCGGATCTCATGGCTCATATTCGCGAGGAACATTTCCTGCGAACGCGCCGATTGCTCGGCTAATTCCCGGGCTTCGATCAACTCATACTCCAGGGCTTTTTGCTGAGTGATATCCAAATGGATCCCGATCGAACCGATCAGTTGCCCTTTATCATCAAAGCGGGGTGCCCCGCTGATCAACCACCATTTCAGTTCGCCGCGTTTATTTTTGACGGCGATCTCATAGGCATCCGACATGCCCTTTTTGCGCAGATCATTTTTGCTTTCCATGATCTCCGCGTTCTCACTACGAACAAAAAGTTCGGATGCTTTCTTGCCTATCAACTCATCGGCCATATAGCCGCTCATCTCACAAAAACTATTATTGATGAACTGGATCCTTTCATCTGTGTCAACCTCCAGCAGACCCAGGTTCATATTTGTAATGATGCTCCGGTATTTTTCTTCATTTGCCCGCAACCCCTGTTCAGTCAATTTGCGCTCTGTAATGTCCCTGATAAAAGAACAGAAAAAGAGCGAATCACCATTTGCAATGGGAACAATTGATAACTCAATGGGCAGTTCCTCTCCCTTCCGGTTGATGGCAGTAAGTTCCAATTGTTTATTCAACACTGTACTCTCTCCGGTAGCCAGGAAATGATGCATTCCGTGCTTATGCGCTTCCCGGAAAGAAGGGGGAATAATGGTATCAGAGAGCATTTGTCCAAGAACCTCTTCCTCCTTCCAACCAAAGATGGTTTCTGCCCGCGGGTTCCAAAAGGTAATGTGACCATAAACATCAATCGTAATGATCGCATCCAGTGCAGAATTCATGATCAACCGGTTCTTTAATTCGCTTTGCCCGATCTCGTGTTGTGCTTTTCGGATATCGGTGATGTCGGTGTAATTCCAAAGATGGCCCCTGTATTCATTGTCCAGAAAAATGGGAATATAATCCCGGAGATATACCTTTCCGTCTTCCAGATTTAATACTTCCCCTTTTACGACTTTCCTGTTTATTAATATTTCCTGTATCCGTTTGACAAACACTTCCGGTTCCTGAAAAAGATACTTGGATTCCTCTGCACTGTTGCTGCAATCCATTCCGGTCAATTGTTCGCAGAGAACCGGAATTTGAAACATATCGCAAAACAACTGGTTGGCATATACAATATGCCGTGTTTCATCCTCCAGGAGAATGCCGTTTTGCATATTCGTGATCAGCGTGGTAAAAATATTCTCCGCATTCTTCTTTTCCTGTACCTGTTGATGAAGATAGCGAGCGATCAGGAGGAGGTCATCCGACCCGTTCTGAGTATCATCACCGGAGATCACACCCAGGGTATCTTTTAATTTCAGTACAGAACGCCGTTTTACTTCTATCTCCTCTTTCAACTGATCATTGATCTCAGAATATTCTTCCTCGGTGATCCTGAAGGCCCTTTCAGCCAGGTCCTTATCCCGGTCAAAGGCGGCATAAGAACTGTTCACAGCATCAAGCAGGTCCTGTATGGCAGGATCAAGCTGCAAGTGCTCCGGAAGAAACTTCTGGACCTGTTTATGTAATAGTTTATGGTAACTCATGAAAGGTCGTAATGGTCATTGTTTGATTGTGCAATTGACAGGAGCCTCCTTCATTGAATGGAGAGATCTCCCCATAGGAATAAAATCCTGCCAATAAGGTATCGGGACCCAGAGCCTCCCGAACAGCTTCCACTTCTTCTTCTATCCGCGGACCAAGGATCAGTTTACGTCCCACGCAACTGATCAGCAAGGCAAAATCAGGTGATTGTATATACCCGCCAAGGGTTTGCTGGGCCGCGATATTGGCAGCGGCAGTGATCTTGTCAAAATTGGCCTTCATGAACCGCACCTTGGATCCTTCGGGCAGATCGCCGGCAAAGGTCATGGTCTGTTCTTCTTCATCTATAGACAGGATGGTTCGAACCACTGGTGTCTGGCTATCCGGCGCTATGATCGAAAGAGGAAACAACAGCGCACTACCGGGTAATTGAGCAGCCTCGGAACCCAAATACTTTTTATATAAAGCCAGTGCATTCTTCCCATCAATTTCATATAACACATTATGGGTGGAACGAGTCACTCTTCGCTCGGGGCCAAAAATATCCCATCCACCTTGTGACCCATGATTGACAACGATCTTCTCTCCATAGAAACCAATGGCGGAGATGATTCCTTCGACCGGGTTTGCATTCAATCCCGTGAGGGTGGATACAAAATTGGCCCCATCACCTGCCAGGCCGCCGGTCACCAATACACCCGGGCCGGTTGAATCCTTCAGGCCACGCACCAATTCACTGCCATTGACCAGACTCCCATCGGAAATGACCAGTATGTATTTTAAACCATCAGAAGATAGTTGTTTTACCAATGCACGCGCCGCATCATAGCAACTCGAAAAATCGCGGCGGTTCACAGAACCTGAATGAATGCGGGTCTGTTCAAATTCAAAGGCCACCAGAAATACCGCATCATCCAATACCTGTTCACCCATGATCTCCCCGGCTGTACTGCCAAACAATACCTGTGCCTGAGGGAAAAGGGAGTGGATACTCGCATAGAGGCTTTTGTTTCGTAATTCTTCTTTAGCGCCAAAACAAATAGCCAGTTGCACTTTCGCCACATCCACCTCCTGCCTGGAGAGTTGCGCTTCCCAGTTGCCGTCCACTAGCGTGTAGAGTGCTGTTTTCATACCAGTATTTCTTTTTGCTGAATCATTTTGTAGATCGTGCTCTTACCGATATCCAGGCGTTCGGCCACTTTCAGCACATCGTTATCATATTTTTTCAGGAAATAAGTAATGATATCACAGTTATATTGGCGCAGGGACTTTTCCTCTACCATAAAATTCTCCCCGCCTTTGGTATGTGTATAATTGATATCCGAAGCCGTGATCTCTCCCCCATTGCTCATGACAGCCGCCAATTCGATCATGGCCTTTAATTCGCGCACGTTACCCGGATAACTATAGCGCATCAATTTCTCCCGCGCATCCTCGGTAAGTGTGAGGGTATCCAGTTTATTTTCCCGGACAAACTCATCAATAAAGAATTTTGCCAGGATCAACACATCATTACCCCGTTCACGAAGTGGCGGGAGTTCTATGGGTAATCCAATGACACGGTAATAGAGGTCTTCCCGGAAATTCCCGGCACTCACTTCCTCTGCAAGGTTCTTATGGGTGGCTACGATCAGCCTTACATCCAGTTTTACTTTTTCATTTCCTCCCACACGGATCACTTCCCTTTCCTGCAATACCCGCAACAGTTTACTCTGCAGGCTCAGGTCCAGTTCCGCGATCTCATCCAGGAAGATCGTACCGCCATTGGCTTCTTCAAATTTTCCTGCCTTGCGGGCCACCGCACCGGTGAAAGCACCCTTTTCATGACCAAAGAGTTCACTCTCGATCAGTTCCTTGGGGATGGCGGCCATGTTCACTGCCACAAAATTTTTCTTCTTTCGTTCACTGTTATAGTGAATCGCTTTTGCCACAACCTCTTTACCCGTACCGGTTTCACCGGTAACGGATACATTGATATTTGTCTTGGTTGCTTTCTCCATTAAGGCAAACACCTTTTTGAGCGAAGCGCTTTGTCCAATGATGGTCTTTTCAAAGGCAAACTTTTGTCCCAACTCTTCTTTCAGTTTCTCCACTTCCTTTTTCAGCGTACCCGTTTCGCGTACCTTGATCACGGCATTCCAAAGAAGGTCTTTGGTGTTATCATCCTTGACCAGGTAATCGCGTACCCCCTTTTTCAGAAGGTCTACGGCCACGGTGATCTCTTCCTGTCCGCTAATCACAATGACGGGGAGCTGGTTGTCCGCGGCATGGATCTTTTCAAACAGTTTATCACCGGTTATATCCGGCAGGGAAAAATCAATCGTGACCAGGTCGGGTTTACGATGGAGGTTATCCAGGCAGTCCTTGCCTGAAGTAAAGCGGGTAATGGTGTAGTCGGGATTGAGCGAAAGATGGTATTCGAGAATTTCTCCATACCATGGATCGTCTTCCACGATAAAAATAGAGTATGGTTCCACTGGATATTGGATATTGATTTACAGAACGTGAGGAATAGTTCCAAATTGTGGAAATGTCCAGAAATAATACAACAGATAGGGGTTTTCTATTAGTTGGAATAGGTGTTTGTTGCCTCCCTGGGAAAGGCTCTTCTTGAAACTGCGTACTTTTGACAATATCCTAAACTGAATACAATGGAAGGCTTTGGTCTTTTGGTCTGGTTTTTTTATCTGGTACTTTTCCTGATCGTTGGAGGAATAACTTTCTCCCTGGTCTATCTGGGAATGATGTTCTTTGTGCTGGGCAGGCAGAAAAAAGCAGATACCAGCAGACAGGCAAAAGCAGCTATTCTACTAAAAGTTTTGTTGATTTCGCTGCCAATAACTGCATTGATCCTGTTCCTGATTTTTAAACTTTCAGCCTAACTTAATTTAGAGTAGCCAATACGTTTTCCTGTTATGAACACTCGAACTAAAAAATTATTTCTTCGAACAGGTAAATTGCTATTGGTGGGGTATATTATAATTTGCACCCTATTATATTTTTTCCAAGAGAAGCTCATTTTTCAACCCGAGAAACTTCCTCCTGACTACCAATACAAATTTGACATTCCATTTGTAGAATATAATTTCTCCACAAAAGGAGGAGAATTACTTCATGGTTTGTTGTTTAAATCGGACAGCTCCCGAGGACTTATATTCTATCTTCATGGCAATGCAGGGTCAATCAAGTCTTGGGGAAAAGTTTCAAGAAATTATACCGCCCTTCAATACGATGTCTTCATGCTTGATTACCCGGGTTATGGGAAAAGCACAGCGTCGATCAAAAGCGAGATACAATTATTTGAAGCTATCCAACTGGCCTACGACACTATGAAATTGACCTATCCTGAAAAGTCCATCGTTGTTTTAGGTTATTCCATTGGTACAGGGTTGGCTGCGAAGCTCTCTTCCACTAATCAGCCAAGAATGCTGATTCTGCAGGCTCCTTATTATAGCATGCGAGATCTAATGAAGAAAAACTATCCATTGGTGCCTCCTTTTCTACTAAAATATCCTTTGGAAACAAACCACTATTTATTGAATTGTACGATGCCCGTTGCCTTAATTCATGGTGAAAGGGACGAAGTAATATATTATGAATCGTCAGTAAAGCTTCGAACTATCCTAAAACCTGGTGACACTCTCATCACTTTACCAGGTTTTGGTCATAACGGCATGTCAAATAATGAAAACTACTTGAGGTCGCTAAAGTATTTATTAAATTCGTTTCGATAAATACAAAACCAAAGGCCATTTGACAGATAGATAAACTCATAAAATGAAAATAGCCCTCGCGTCCCCACCCATTCCTTCCTCGCTGAAAGAAGGCCTTGCTTCGTTGGAAAAATATACACGCGAAGCGGCAGAACATGGCGCCAGGATCCTTTGCTTCCCCGAATCATTTCTGCCGGGTTATCCGGGAATGGGATATACGGCTGAAGACCAGAAAGCGGACCGATTGCAGGAAGCCCGGGACCATGCCTGCCGGATCGCGAAAGAAAATAATATCAACCTGATCGTTCCGATGGATTGGCACGAAGACGGAAAATTCCTGAACCTGGCCTTTGTGATATCCTCCACGGGCGAGATCCTGGGTGCGCAAACCAAGAACCAACTCGATCCCTCGGAAGACAATATCTGGTCACCCGGCACCAACCGGCATGTTTTTGAGGCAGAGGGCCTGCGCTTTGGCATCGTCATCTGTCATGAAGGTTTCCGGTATCCTGAATTGGTGCGCTGGGCCGCCAGACAAGGCGCACAATTGGTCTTTCACCCCCATTTTGCCGGCAGCGACACAGAAGGCCGCGAAATTAAAACCTGGGGCGATCCTGCAAGTCCCTATTACGAAAAGGCCATGATGATGCGGGCGCTGGAAAACACGATCTATTTTGCCAGTGCCAATTACGCGTCGCGGTTTACCGAGTCAGCCAGCTCGATTATCGCCCCCGATGGGCGATGTATAGTACATGGTGAGTATGGTAAAGCTGGGATCACCATGGCAGAAATCGATCTTTCGTTGGCAACGGGTTTGCTGGCTAAGCGGTGGAAGGGCGTGTAGGAGGAATTCACCCCCTACCTTTGTCCCATGTTCCTCCTGCTTGCCGGTATCGCCATCTTTCTCCTGGGCATGCGAATGCTCGAGGAATCCCTGCACCAGCTTACTGGCCGGTCATTCAAACTCTTTTTACGAAAACATACCGCCTCTCCGCTTAAAGCTATTGGAAGCGGAGCCTTGGTCACCACGGTGATGCAAAGCAGCAGTATCGTCAACATGCTGGTGCTTGCCTTTGTTGGGGCCGGTGTACTTCAACTCTCCAACGCCCTGGCCATTTCCATTGGGGCTAACCTGGGTTCCACGGCCGCCAACTGGGTGATCGTCACCATTGGTTTTAAAATGAACCTTGAAACCATCGCCTATCCCCTGGCTGGCGTGGCAGGTATCCTGTATGCGCTGGCTCCTGCCGAATCAAAAACCGCTCGCTGGAGCCGGATGGTCTTTGGTTTTGGTTTCCTTTTTATTGGATTGGGAATGATCCGTTCGGGAATGGAAAACTCCATGCAAAAGATCGACTGGGCCCTTTTTGATCAATATCCCTCGATCGTGTACTTACTGGTTGGTTTTCTCATCACCGTCATTCTGCAATCCAGTTCAGCCACGATGGCCATCGTGCTGAGCGCATTGGCTGCGGGAGCTTTTGGATTTGAAATAGCCATGGCAGTGGTGTTAGGTGGTGAGATCGGAACAACCATCAAACTCCTGATCGCTTCGATCGGTGGCAGTGCGGTGAAAAAACGACTGGCCCTCGGAAATTTCCTGTACAATACCTCTCTTTCTTTCCTCTTTCTCCTGGTGCTCACTCCTTCTGCCCATTTGATCACAGATACGCTCGGGGTAAAAGACTCGTTGATCGGACTCGTTATCTTTCAAACAGGTGTCAATCTCCTTGGGATCATTCTCTTTTTACCCTTGCTCTCTGCTTTTGGCCGTTTTCTGGAAAAAAGGTTTACGCATACCAAAGAAGAAACCCTGTTCATTCAAAAATCGGGACTTTCCGATCCCGATCTGGCTATCGAGGCGCTGACAAAAGAACTTCATCATTTCCTTCTCGAGGCAATTGCCTTCACCCGCTCCATGGCTGAATTGCCCCGCGATTCCCGGATCGACCAATGGTTTCCCCCAGGTCATGACCGCAAGGCTGCCGTACAACACTATGATGAATTGAAACACCTGCATGGAGAAATTCAGTCCTTTCAGGTTCAATTGCAAAAAGTAGTTACTGTAAAAAATGGAAATGCCGAAAAGCTGGACCGGTACATCATTGTCAACCGCAATACCATGTATGCCACTAAGAGCATTAAGGATGCGGCGTTGGATATGGAACAATTACGTAATTCCTCCAATGATATCAAATTTGAATTCTACCAGCGTACCATTGGCCAGGCTGATGCTTATTGCCGGGAAATGACCGACCTGCTATTGGGTGAGAAAAAAGAACCTGCCTTTGAATCCCTGGTCGCTCTGTATCAGAGTATCACCAAAGGTTACTCGGTCATTCTTCAAAGTTTGTACAAGGATCATTTGTTTGAGCACCTCAATGAGATCGAAATCTCTACACTGATCAATTTTCACCGGGAAATGTACACGGGGTATAAGTCTTTTGTCTATGCGTTGAAAGACCTGTTACTGGAAGAAAAAGAATCCCGGTACTTTGAGGAGTTACCGGGGTTTATTCGGTGAAGGTGGGCGGCGGCTGTCATCCGTCATCTGTCATCTGTCATCCAACATCCCTCCAAACCTATTTCTTCGGACAAGTATTCAATCCCACCAAAGTATATAATGGGCAGAAACTAACGAGGCTGGTCAATACAAAAACACCACCCAGGATCACGAGAACCAGTCCCAGTGTACCTGTAACAATCCCACCAAAATAGAGATATGCAAATACAGCAGCAATGATGATACGTAATATGCGGTCGATATTACCCATGTTCTTTTTCATAATAATTTGATTTAGCCGTTGAGATAATTTGATTTACAGGGTAAAAGTAGTTCGGCAGGGACCCTTAAACAGGTGACCGCCGTCACCCGCCTCAAAAACAGCGGCTTATAATCCGGAAATACGTTGATTCTCAGGCAACAGAACTTCAATTCCGCCTTCAACCTGTTTGACCTTGCCTTCCTGTTCCAGCCTTTTGATCACCCGTGTTACGACCTCCCTGGCGGTTCCCAGTTCAGCAGCGATCTGTTTATGCTTCAAGGCCAGGACCTTTTCCCCGCGTAACCGGGACTTTTCTACTAAATAATTGAAGAGCCGGGTATCCAACCGTCCAAAGAGGAGGTGATTGATGGTATCCAGTAATTCGGCATACCGGAGATTGTATTGCTGGTAAAATAATTGATTGATCCCCGGAAACTGCTTGACCCATTGGCCCACCTTATCCACCGGAAGCAACAACACCACACTGTCTTCCTCTGTAATGGCCACGATCCTGCTCGGCTCATTCTTTAAAGAAGCTGAAAAGGACATGATACAGCTCTCCCCAGGTTGTATATAATAAAGCAAGAGCTCCTTCTCCTCAAAACTCACAAACACTTTGATCAGCCCCTTCAACACAATGGGAATAACCTTTACATACTGCCCATCACGCAATAAAACCGTATTTGCCGGAACTTCCCGGATATCGGCATGCTCTTCCAGTTCGTTCAACAACCCGGAGCCGAGAAAAGAAATCTTGTCCTTAAAATCATGAATTCCCATTACGCCAATTTTTCAAACCATAGCCCCCTCCAAAACCAGCTAAAAATGCTAGAAATAGTTTTATTATTTCAAGATAAATAGCCTGAAAGGATCGAGCCAAAAATAGAGTTAAAAATATGAAGAAGCCCACGCAAACCAGCAAAACAATAATACTCAAAATTCGCTGTTGGATCCATTTTTTATAGTTTAATCGCTCAAACTCCTCTGTCAAATCTAAAAACTTCTCAATGTGCTTATCATTAAACTTTTGTGATAAGATAACTATGGCTTCCTGTGAATACCCCAACTCAAATCCATGATCTTCCCCTCCCAGAGAGATTCCTTCAATTTCATTTGACATGGCTCAATGATTTGATTTTGCCACTACCAAATACCTTCTGAAGAATACCTGCATACTCTTTACAAAGCCAATGTGCCATATAAACCCGAATTCGGTTTTTAAACTCATCTTCAGAAATGAGTTTCTCCTGTCGCAACCTGGATAGGTTTCTAACATAGGAGTATTTGTCCTGATTACTTTTTGACGTTTGTTGCATAGTTTAGGTTTTGATATACAAACGTACCGCCCAGTCAAAACCTAAACAACCCTGTTTCCACGGTAAAAATGGAAATTTTACACGAAATTCATTTATTGAAATAACCACTCCTCAACTAATTAATATGAAACTGCTTGTTTTTCTGCTTCTTCCATTTTCCCTGATCGCACAATCCCATTTCACCGATTCGGAAATCGGCCGTTGGGAGAAACAAGCCCAAAAGGTAACCATCTTCCGCGATCATTTTGGCATTCCCCATATCTATGGACAAACCGATGCCGACGCGGTCTTTGGTTTGCTATATGCCCAGTGTGAAGATGACTTTGCCCGGGTGGAAATGAACTATATTGAAAAACTGGGGCGTATGGCCGAAGTAACCGGAGAAAATGACCTCTATAATGACCTCCTGATCCGGATGATCATTGATTCGGCCGAAGCCGTCCGTGATTTTCAAAAAGCGCCCACCTGGATGAAAAAACTCTGCCAGTCCTTTGCCGATGGCATTAATTTCTATCTCTATACACACCCACAGGTAAAACCCGCCCTGCTATATCGCTTTGAACCCTGGTTCCCTTTCCTGTGGACCGATGGAAGTATCGGCGCCATCAATACCGCGGATATTAACGTCAACGAACTCAAATCTCTTTACGGTGGTGGCCCCATGGCCATCGCCCCTCCCGAACCAACTGAAGAAATATTGTCGGGCTCCAATGGGTTTGCCTTTGCCCCTTCAGTCACCACATCGGGAAATTCCATCCTTTATATCAACCCCCATGTCACCTTCTATTTTCGCCCGGAGGTACATATGGTCTCCCAGGAAGGACTGAACGCCTATGGCGCCGTTACCTGGGGCCAGTTCTTTATCTACCAGGGTTTCAATGAACATTGTGGATGGATGCATACAAGCAGTTACGTGGATGCGGCAGATACCTATATTGAGAAGATCTCCAGCGAAGGCATTGGTTTTTCCTATTCCTATAATGGTAAAAACCGCCCCGTTTCCCAAAAACTAATCCGGCTTAACTACAAAAGCGCCTCCGGTATTCAGACAAAAAAGATCAATGCCCTATACACCCACCATGGCCCGATAATGGCAAAACGCAAGGACCAATTCCTTAGCCTGCGCGCTGATAACCGGATCACCAATGGGTTAATCCAATGCTGGCAACGGACCAAAGCCACGGGATTGGAAAGCTTTAAACGTACCCTCGACCTGAAAGGAAATATCTCCAACAATACCGTGTATGCAGATGCTGCAGGAAATATCGCTTACTGGCATGGTAACCGGATACCAAAACGCAACCCTAACCTGGATTGGACCCAACCTGTAGATGGTTCTACCTCGGAAACAGAATGGATGGGGCTGCATCCGATCGATGAAACAGTGCATTCGATCAATCCCCCCAATGGCTGGTTGCAGAACTGTAACTCCACTCCTTTTACCGTAGCTGGCGCGAATAGTCCAAAAAAAGAAAACTTCCCGGCCTATATGGCCCCGGATGGAGAGAATTTCAGAGGCATCAATGCCGTAAGAGTGCTGGGAGAAAAATCAGGCTACACACTCGAAGATGTCATCAAAGCCGGATACGATACCCGCCTCGCCGCTTTTGAAGTGCTCGTACCCGCCCTGATCAAAGCATTTGAAACAAACATTACGCCAAACGATTCGCTATTTGCTCATTTAGCCGGACCAATACAAGTGCTCAAACATTGGGACTTTCGTAGTGGAGAACATTCCATTGCCACTACCCTGGCCGTGGAATGGGGACAACGGTTATTGCCAGCTATATTCCGTACCAATTTGATTGCCGATGATGAGGAGAACCAGGTGACACGGTTTCGTCGATTCGCGGAAACCGCTTCCGCTGACGCGCTTCTGCGGCCCTTGCTTGAAACCCTGCGTGACCTGGAAAAAAGGTTTGGACAATGGCAAATGTCATGGGGCTCGATCAACCGCTTTCAACGCATTTCGCCAAATATCAATAGTGTATTTGATGATAAACAACCCAGCATACCCGTTGGGTTTGCCTCGTCTACCTGGGGGCAACTACCTTCCTATTCCAGTCGTACCTACCCGGGGACAGAAAAAAGGTATGGAGTACATGGAAACAGTTTCATTTGCGCGGTAGAGTTTATCCGAAATGCCGCACCAGGAGAAAAAAAGATCCGGGCTAAATCATTACTGGCGGGTGGAGAAAGCGGAGATCCTAGCTCTCCTCACTTCTTTGATCAGGCAGGCATGTATGCAAAGGGGACGTTTAAAGAAGTATTGTTTTATAAGGAGGATGTGGAGAAAGCGGCGAAGCGGAAGTATCATCCGGGGGAAAATTGAATTGTTTGCTTTACCGCCAGGGCGCGGAGGAGCGCGATGAATTTCACCGCAGAGAATTATACCGCTAAGACGCTATGACACAAAGAATCGCCAAGAGCTAAATGCTAATGGCTAGTAACTTTCTCTGCGTACCTCCGCGTCCTCATGTTCTCTGCGGTAAAACCCCTAATACCCCATCAATCGCTCCACCACTTCCTCCAACCGGCTCTTCGCTAAAAATTGCTTTTCCAATTCAATATTAAAAGGCACCGGTGTATCCAATGAAGCACAACGCATCACGGGTGCATCTAATTTATCAAAACAATGCTCCCCGATCCAGGCCGCGATCTCGCCCCCGATTCCACCGGTCAGGGTATCCTCATGCAGGATCAATACACGCCCGGTCCTGTTCACCGCTTCACGAATAGCGAGGTAATCCAGAGGCTGCAAGCTCCGCAGGTCAAGGATATCAATGGAAATTTCGGGATGCTCGGCTGCAAAATCCTCCGCCCAGTGTACCCCCGCTCCATACGTAATGATGGATAACTCATCGCCGGAACGCACATGACGGGCCTTACCGATTTCAACTTCATAATACTCGGGTGATACCTCTCCACTCACACTTCGATATAATGCCTTGTGCTCAAAAAATAATACCGGATTGGGGTCGTTGATCGCTGCGATCAATAATCCTTTTGCATCCGCAGGTGTAGCGGGATATACGACTTTTAATCCAGGTACGTGGGTAAACCAGGCCTCATTACTTTGTGAATGGAAGGGACCTGCCCCAACTCCTGCTCCTGTCGGCATTCGTATCACCACATCTGCCTGTTGCCCCCAACGATAGTGGATCTTGGCGAGGTTATTCACGATCTGGTTAAACCCTACACTCACAAAGTCAGCAAACTGCATTTCCACCATGCTCTTAAACCCTTCAAGGCTTAAGCCAAGTGCTGTCCCAATGATCGCGCTCTCGCAAAGGGGTGTATTTCTTACCCTGTCTTTTCCAAATTCCTTCACAAACCCTTCGGTGATCTTAAACGCTCCGCCGTATTACGCAATGTCCTGACCCATCAGGATCAGGTTGGGATGCTCCTGCATCGAAAGCCTTAACCCTTCAGAAATCGCATCGATCATCCGTATTTCGGTTTCGGTTCGGGATGATCGCACAGGACTCAATGTTTCCATCTCCACCGGTGCAAATACATCACCGATCTCTTCTTCTTCATCGAGTCGTATCGCAGGACTTTCAAATCCAATGGCCAATTCACTCTCAATTTTCTCTTTATACTCCTGGCGGATCGAATCGAAAAGCTCCGGACTTCCGACTCCGGACATTTCCAGATATTTCTCAAAATTCTCAATCGGGTCTTTGAGTTTCCAGATCTCAAATAATTCCGGCGGCACATATTTCGTTCCACTTGCTTCCTCATGTCCCCGCATACGGAAGGTCTGACACTCGATGAGATAGGGTTTTTGATGTTTGATGCAATACTCTCTTACGCCTTTGATGGTATCGTATACGGACAATACATTATTGCCATCAATGGAAACACCTTCCATGCCATAACCCTTGGCCTTATCCACCAAACTGATACACCGGTATTGTTCCTCTACAGGTGTACTCAATCCATAGCCATTATTTTCTATGATAAAAATAACCGGCAGGTCCCACACCGCTGCAACATTCAGGGCTTCGTGAAAATCGCCTTCACTGGTTCCTCCATCTCCGGTAAAGGCGAGGGAGACCTTTTGCTCGGCACGCAGCTTATACGCGAGAGCTACCCCATCGGCAATTGCCAATTGAGGACCGAGATGGGAGATCATGCCGCAAATATGATGATCGGAATTGCCAAAATGAAAACTACGCTCTCTTGCTTTGCTGTATCCATCGATCTGTCCCTGCCATTGTTTGAAGAGTTTGTGCAAGGGCATATCACGTGTAGTGAAAACACCCAGGTTGCGGTGCAAGGGCATAATCCACTCATCGGGTTCAAGGGCAAGGGTGGCACCAACCGAGATCGCTTCCTGTCCGATACCACTAAACCATTTGGAGATCTTGCCTTGTCTTAACAGGACCAGCATTTTTTCTTCAATAAGGCGGGGCCAGAGCAAGCGGCGATAGATCGCCAAGAGTTGATCGTCTGTAAGGTTCTTCCTGTCAAATTGCATGGAACAAAAGTACCATGATTCACCTGAATTTGACTAATCCCTCTCCCGCTGGCGGTCTTCTTCCCGAAAAAGTAACGATGTGGTTAAACTGAGGAGGAAACTGAACAATACCCCCCACCAAAATCCGTCGATCGTAAACCCGGGAACCAGGTTACTGGCGATGAGTACAGTGATGGTATTGATAAAAAAGAGAAAAACGCCCAGGGTCAGGATGGTAATGGGTATGGTGACTATGACCAGGATGGGTTTGAGAAATACATTCAATAACCCGAGTACCGCGGCAAACCAGATGGCGGTCAGGTAATTGTTTACTTGCACGCCAGGTAACCATTGGGCCAGCAGAAAAGCAATGGCGGCTACCACGAGAATACGCAGGATCAGTTTCATACAATTAAGTTAGGCAAATATTGGACTTAATACACGATCAATTCATACCAATCTTTCTCACTATAATATTTATTGGCCAGTTCCATCAGCTCTGTGGCCCCCACAGTTTTGATGGTTTTGATCGATTCATAAAAATAAGACTCGTCCAACCCGTTTAAAATGATATTCTTCCACCGGGCCAGGATATGAAAAGGCCCGTCGAGGTCGGACAGAATGGTCCCGATCATATAATTCCTTACGAGGGAAAGCTCATCGTCCTCTACGGGTTCTTCCCGTAGTGTTTTCATTTCATAATAGATCTCTTTTACCGCTGCTTCGCATACGTCTTTCCCCGCTTCAGTACTTACGATCAGGGCGCATGACTGAATATGGTTTTGGAGATAACTATAGATCCCGTAGGTATATCCTTTATCCTCGCGGATATTGCTCATTAACCTGGAACCAAAAAACCCGCCAAAGAGGTTATTCAACACCTGCATCTTCATAAAATCCGGATGATGCCTATTTGGAAATAGCCGCCCCATCCGGATCGCGCCCTGCACGCCTTCCGCATCATTGATGATCCGGAGTGGTTTCCCAAATTCCGGGGAGGGTTCCATATCGTGAAAAGGCACCTGGCGGGGTTCGGGCCGGGTGATCGGCAGGTGGCCAAACTGCTCATTCAGCAATCGGGGCAAGTCCGCGGGCAACTTTCCCGCGGTAAAAATGATACAGCGGCCCTGCGTATAATATTTTTTATAAAAAGCCAGTAACTCTTCGCGTTGAAGGGCATCCAGGTCCTCATGACGGCTATACGAACCATAGGGATGGTCTTCCCCGTAGATATAAGCATCGATCAACCGGTTGGCGACAAACTCTGATTTCTTCAGGTTCACGGTCAACCGTTGCTTCATATTGGTTTTAAATATGTCCAGCTCTTCCTGGGGAAAGGTGGCATCGGTCACGAGTTCCTTTACCACAGGTAATAATTCGCCGATATGTTTGTCGAGGCAATGAAGCGTAAGCGTACTTGTTTCATTGTAACAGGCCCGGCTGAAATGGGATCCATAGTATTCAAAGTGCTCATTGATCTGAAAGGCTGTCTTGGTGGAAGTACCATTTTTAAGAAGGTTATTCGTCGCGGAAGCGATCAAATTCCTTTCCTCATAGCTGTTCCCGGCATAAAACACCCATTCAACCATCATCACTTCCTGTGTACCCGCATTGATGGAATACACCTCGATCCCATTATCCAGGGTGTATTTTTCATAGGGCTTCAGGGTCAATTTAAAATCGGTGGCATCCACAATGGGAGGCGCTATAGTACGATTGATCATGTAAAAAGGGGTTCTCAGTTGTTGGAATAATAATAAAGCGTGTTGCAATTCTCCGGACGGAAGATGCGTCGGCATTCTTCCTGTATATCCTGGATGGTGACCTCCTGGTACCGGTCCAGTTCGGTATTCATCAGGGAGGCATCCCCGAGTAGTTCATAATAAGCCAGGCTACCCGCTCTGTTCATCACACTCATATCTTCAAACGCGATCATGCTTTCGGTCTTATTCTTTACCTTCTGCAATTCGTTGTCCAGTATGGGTTCGTCCTGCATTTGTTTCAATACCGACTCGATCTCCGCTTCGGCGGCCTTCATATCCGTGCCTTTTACCAGTTTCCCTTCGATCACCAACAAACCGGCATCGGTACTACCAGTGTGGTGACATTCGATCTGGCTAAACATCCTTTTTTCCTTGACCAACCGCTGGTATAGCCGCGAAGAGGCGCCTCCTCCCAACACCTCGGTGATGAGGTCGGTGGCATAATACCTTTTATCTAAACGGGGATAGATATGCCAGCATTTATACAGCGCGTCAAGAGGTACATTGGCCTTTACTTCCAGCTTGCGCTCCGATTGCTGCACGGGTTCCTGAGGCAGGTTGCGATTATATTTCTCCCCGGAAGGGATATCCCCAAACCATTTTTCCGCCAATTTCAACACCTGATCGGTCTGTACATTCCCCGCTACGACAAGGATCGCGTTGCTGGGGCAATAATGTTTGAAAAAAAACCGCTTCACATCCTCCAGCTTTGCCTGTTCCACATGGGCAAGTTCTTTCCCGATCGTCATCCAGCGATAGGGATGCACCGTATAGGCCAGCTCCCGCATTTTATGCCATACATCGCCATAGGGCTTGTTGATATAATGCTCTTTGAACTCCTCGATCACCACTTTACGTTGTACCTCCAGGCTTTTTTCGCTAAAGGCGAGGGAAAGCATGCGATCACTTTCCAACCAGAAAGCGGTCTCCAGGTTTTCTGCAGGCAACTGGATATAATAGTTTGTTACATCATTGGTGGTATAGGCATTGTTCTCCCCACCGGCCATTTGCAGCGGTTCATCATACTCGGCAATATTGACCGAGCCGCCAAACATGAGGTGTTCAAATAAATGGGCAAACCCTGTTTGGGCCGGATCTTCATCCCTCGCCCCTACATCATACATCACATTCACCACGGCCATGGGCGTGGCATTATCAGGATGCACCAGGATACGAAGGCCATTAGGTAATACGAATCGGTCGAAATGTATCATAAATGCAAAAATAACCAGGATTTAAGGATTTTCAGGATTATAAGGATTGACTAATCAATCCAAAAAATTAATCTTTATAATCCTGAAAATCCTGAAATCAAGGTCAGCGGATGGATTTGATCTTAAACTCAAACTGCAGCAATTGCCCCTCCCGGGAAATGACCATTTTGATCTTCTGGCCGGCATGCTGAAGTTCCTGTTTGAATTGCTGGAGGTTTTGGCTGAAATTGTTATTGATGGCGATCACAATGTCTCCTTCGCGGAGACCGGCCTGTTCAGCCGGGGAGCCTTTGGCCACATCGCCCAGAACGACCCCTTCTTTTTCAAAATATAATTCCACCCCGGTATAGGAGTAATCAAAAAAGTCGTTGTAGTGTTTATTGGGGGTGATGTAGAATTCGCGACGGTTATAATTGAGTATGATATTGAACCGGCGCATGAGGTCATTGCCAATGATCCCGGCCAGAAAGGGATAGGAGGTCAGGTTGTTCACATCATCAAAGACAAAAGTGGGTACATTCCGGAATTTATAGGGCCCGATCTTGATCTCCTTCGTTACCGTCAGGTGCATATCGACACTCCCGCCTAATCCCTCCGCTTCTTTTACATACAATACCCGTTTACGGTGCAGGAAGCTGCTGTCTTCCACAAATTCGCTGGAGAGTAATAAACATAATCCCGCACCAATATCAAACAGGAACCGGGAATGGGCAGTGATATTATCCTTGATCCGGGCATTTTGCACCGGGAGTGTGCGCAAAGAAGGTTCGAGTAAGCTTCCCCCTTTGGGATAACGAAAACGGCCATTGGAGAAAACGTCGATCACGAGGCTGTCATAGTTAATGGAGACAATGTATTTACTCAAAAACGAATACCCTACGATGCCGTCGATCTTTTCGCCATACACACTGGTGAGGATATCATAGTCATTCACATGAAAATTGAGGGAGTCAACCACCAGGCCCGGCAGCCGGAATTTTCGGTTATACAAAAACCCTACTTTCTTGATACCTCCAATACCCAAAACGGTACGGTCAGAAGGTTCGGGAATGAGATTGAATTTTCGAACGGTACTTGAATCAAGCGAGATCCCCCCGCTACCTGTATCCAATATGAACTGGAGGGTATCATTGTATTCATCAAACTGCGCCCTGAAAAGGATTACGCCCCCGGTCAACAGGCGAAAAGGGAAACTGGTGAGTCGCACACTGGGCGGGTCAACAAATTGTTCCTGGGCCTTGGTTGTCGGTGTTAATAGAATAGCAATCAGTAGTATGGCAAGCAATCGGGCCATGTGGTTGGTTAGACGAATGGATGAACTTAAATGCTGCTTTGTTTGTAAAGTTATGTCGTGGAGCTTTACCACCCTTCAAACCCCCTGAATTCACTAATTTTGCCCCTTATTATATGAATTTCCAAGACCTCTATACCAAAGCCCTTGATTTCGAGCACCTCAGTGCCGAAGAAGGCCAGTTTCTCTTTGAGCAGGCACCTCTGAACGAACTCTCCTGGGTGGCCAATGAATTAAGGAAGAAACAGGTTCCCCATGGCAAGGTCAGTTGGCAGATCGACCGGAATGTGAACACGACCAATGTCTGTGTTGCCAATTGTAAATTCTGCAATTTCTACCGGATCCCCGGACATGCCGAGGCCTATATCACCGATATGCCTACCTACCGTGAAAAGATCCGGGAAACGATCAAATACGGTGGAGACCAACTCCTGCTGCAAGGAGGCCATCACCCGGAACTGGGGTTGCAGTTTTATGTAGACACGTTTAAACAGATCAAGGAAGAATTTCCCGATATCCGTCTTCATGCCCTCGGGCCTCCCGAAGTGGCGCATATCACCAAACTGGAGAAAAGCACCCATCGCGAAGTGCTGACCGCTTTGAAGGAAGCCGGTTTGGACTCGCTTCCCGGAGCGGGAGCGGAGATCCTGGTGGACCGTGTCCGCCGCCTCATCAGCAAAGGCAAATGCGGGGCACAGGAATGGCTTGATATCATGCACGAGGCGCACAAACTGGATATAACCACCTCCGCCACGATGATGTTTGGCCATGTAGAGACCATCGAAGAAAGGTTTGAACACCTCATCAAGATCCGGGAAGTACAAAGCCGGAAACCCGAACATGCCAAAGGGTTTCTTGCCTTTATCCCCTGGACCTTCCAGGATGTAGATACCCTGTTGACGCGGATACGTGGCGTACAAAACCTTACCACGCCCGAAGAATACCTGCGCATGATCGCCATCAGCCGGATCATGCTCCCCAATGTGAAGAATATCCAGGCCAGCTGGCTTACCGTGGGTAAACAGGTCGCCCAACTCTGTCTCCATGGTGGTGCCAATGATTTTGGCAGTATCATGATCGAAGAGAATGTGGTAAGTGCCGCCGGCGCGCCCCATCGGTTTACCTACCGCTCCATGCAGGATGCTATTCGTGAAGCAGGATTTGAACCCCAGCTTAGAAATCAACAATACGAATGGCGCGAATTACCAGAGAGCATAGAGGAACAAGTAATTAATTACTAAAAGCTAATAGCTAATAGCATTTAGTTGTTAGCTATTAGGTAAAATATAGTTGAGGATGAAAAATGTCTTTGCTACGTTTCGTAAGATCGCTTTGATGGAAGGAATTTCCTTTCTGGTGCTTTTGTTTATTGCCATGCCGTTGAAATACCTGGCCAACTTACCCATGGCCGTCACCATTGTGGGTGGACTACACGGCGTTCTCTTTATTGCTTTTCTCTATTTAGCCTGGGAGGTGAGATCGGATTATAAAAAAGATTTTATGTGGCTGGTAAAAGCCTTTCTGGCTTCCATTCTTCCCTTTGGTACAATCCTGATGGATAAGCAATGGAAACAGGAGATGGCGCAGGCTTAACCAAAGCTTAACGGGTTCCACCCTCCCCTTGCAACCATTTAGGTACGGTATTGGTCATATGTACCGTACAAAATCAAATACTGAATTGAAGAAACAACCCTCTCTTCTTTTTTGTGTGCTGATGGATGTGGTCGGGTATGCCACTTATGCCCTGCCTTTCCTCGGCGAGTTCGGCGACCTGCTCTGGGCGCCTTTATCGGCCATGGTCTTTTACCGGACCTTTGGAGGCTGGAAAGGAGCCCTGGGCGGACTTTTCAACTTTGCTGAAGAGATCCTGCCGTTCACTGATTTCATTCCCACTTTTACCCTTGCCTGGTTATGGCAAAATGTAAAAGAAGGGAAAAAGCCCGTTTTTAATCTGTCGTAATAGAAAGAAAAATAGCCCCCGGGCTATTGTGCCTGTATCAGCTCCTCAACCAGGGCTTTTACCTTTTCCCCTATGAGATCGCGTACCTTATTGAATTCCGCAGGCTCCAGGTGTTTGGGATCGGGGATCTGCCAGTCGATGAACCGCTTGGCGGGCATCCACGGGCAGGCATCCCCGCAACCCATCGTCACCACCGCATCGAAAGGAGCATAGGCTTCCACTTCTTTGAGTGATTTACTATCATGGGTACTAAGGTCATAACCCAGCTCCCGCATGGCCGCTATGGCCTTGGGGTTTACAATGCCTGAAGGCTTACTACCCGCGCTATAAGCCTCTACCTTACCCTGGCCATGTATTTTTGCAAAGGCCTGGCTCATCTGGCTACGGTTGCTGTTTTCGATACAAACAAAAAGTAGTCGGATCATTCGGTGTTAATTTGAAATTTGGGGAATTTAAGAATGGAGAAGACCCTTCATTATCACTTCATCACACTCCTAAATAAAAAAATTAAAAAAGGGGGGCTTGCCCACCCCCCATTGATTTTAGCAGCAACCAAGGCCGCCGCAGCAGCCTCCATCGGCTTGGCTGATTTTTGTTTTGTTCATGGCTATACTATTTAGAGTGAAAAAATACGTTAGCAACAACCGCTGCCGGGTTCACAGGCAGGCTTGGTAGCGGATACGGTGATACTTTCTATGCGTACGTTTCCATCGAGGTAGGCTTTTACTTCTTCCACACTGAGGTATTTGAGTAAAATTTCCTCGGGAATGGCAATGGCTTTTTCCTTCTGCAGTTTCACATTCCGGAAACCACTCTCTTCGATCAGTTGCAGGTATTCCCATTTTTGAATGGCACCGGATACACAACCCGCATACAATTCGGCGATCTCTTTCCATTTCTCAGGCATCTCTCCATTCAAAACAATGTCAGAGATACAAAAATGGCCACCCGGTTTCAGTACCCGGTGAATTTCACTAAAGACCTGTTTTTTATTGGGCACCAGGTTGAGTACACAGTTACTGACGATCACATCGGCCACATTTGCCGTAACTGGCATACGCTCAATATCCCCCATGCGAAACTCCACATTATTATATCCCAGCTTTTCGGCATTGTTCCGTGCGCGATCGATCATGGCATCGGTAAAATCAATACCGATAACTTTTCCTTTTTCCCCTACAATGCGTCGGGCGATAAAAGCGTCATTGCCCGCTCCGCTTCCCAGGTCGATCACTACCTGTCCTTCATGAATATCGGCGTGTTCAGTGGGAAGTCCACAGCCCAGACCAAGGTCCGCATCGGCTACATAGCCATCCAGCTTGGTGTAATCATCGGCCATGATGGTATACACTTCATCGCCACCACAACATCCGGTGGCGCCACAACAGGAAGCCAGATTGTATTCTTTATCCTGTTCCGCAATGGCACTGTATTTTTCTTTAACCAGTTGCTTGAGTTCTGCTTCTTTGTTCATATTGGTTGATTTTAGGTTGATGTCAACAGCATTTGGCATTTACTTCCCGTAATTGCTGGAACAGGGAGTTAAAATCCACGTTGAATTTTTCAAAGGCCTCCCAATTGATGCAATAACAACTGCGCGGACCATCCGTCTCACCATTGATCAGACCCGCATTTTTCAACTCTTTCAGGTGCTGACTCACGGTACTCTGCGAAAGGGGCATTACATCAACAATTTCTCCGCAAATACACTGGTTGCGTTGCGCCAATACCCCCAGTATCGCGATCCGGGCGGGGTGACTGATGGCTTTGGCAAAAGCGGCCAGCGCCTGCTCCGTGGTAGAAAACTCTTCTTTTTTGTGGATAGCCATGTGTTTAATTGCTTATCGCAAATATACGATGAAAGGATTGAGATGGCAAAATTTTTTTTTGGAGGGGGGGGGATTTGAGGACAGATGACGGATGACAGATGGCGGAGGCTTGCTATGCGAGACCTCTGGTCTCGCACGATTATCTTGTCGCCTCTGGCGACTCGAATATCAACCTTTTCATTTTATTAATAAACTATAACCGCCGCCAGAGGCGGCTTTCTGGGTGTGCGAGACCAGAGGTCTCGCACAGCAAGCCTCCGCCATCTGTCATCCGTCAACTGTCATCGGTCATCCGCCATCCTCCATCTGTCATCGGTCATCCGTCATCCGTCATCTGTCCTCCCTCTTCACCCACGAAATAATAACCCCACTCGTAATAATACAAAATATCCCGGCCCAGGAGATCAGGTCGGGGAAGGGGTCGTTGTGCATCATGCCGATAAATACGCTGAAGATGATATTGGCATACCCTACCGCGGAAACAATACCCGCTTTATCCGAACCGTAAGCGCGGGTAACAAAGTATTGACCAAAAAGCGCGGCCAGACCGAGTAAAAGAAGCAATCCCCATTCAAATCCCTGGGGCCATTTCCAGGATATAAAAAAAACCTCATCCACTGGAAGGGCGAAAACCGTGCGGGCCACCATAAACAATACCGGGACCAGCACACCCGTACCAATAAAAGCGAGTACAATGATGCGGGGATCATAATATTTATTCAACCGCCCCACAGTGATATAGGCAAGTGCCGAGGTAATACCGGATATTAATCCGGCTAAATGATAATACCAGGGAAAATGCATCACCGGTTTATAAATAAGCAACATACCCAGGAAACCAAGCAATACCGCCAATAAAACCCTTTTGCCATTATACTCCCTGAACAACAAAAAGCTAAACACCGCTATAAACAAGGCCGAGGTGAGGTTATAACTCATGGCCGTTCCCAACGGAATATGCAGGATACAATAAAGAAGGGTATAAAGTGCCGTAGTGCCCATCAAACCCCGAAACAGCAATAAATGAAATTTGCCACCCTGACTCGTTGGTGGCCGGGCGATCAGACTGACTGCGAGAAAGACAAGTCCAATGAGGTTGCGGTAAAATACAAGCTGCCCGGCATTGAAGTTTCCTTTTAATGCCTTGGCGGCTCCGCCCATGATGGAAAAACCCATCGCGGCGAGCAACATGAAGAATACCCCTTTATATTTCTCCTGAATATTCATTCATCACACTTGGTTCAGAGGACTAAAAGCTAATAGCTAATAGCTTTCTGTCTTATTGAATTGATTGTAATCTGGAAACAGCTTCCTCAAGGGTTTCCTCCTTCTTGGAAAAACAAAACCGTACAACCTTATTATCCTCACCCGACTGATAAAAAGCCGAAACGGGAATGGTAGCCACTCCGTATTCCTTTGTCACGCGAATGGCAAAGTCCTTATCTGCCTCATCACTGATCCGGTTGTATTTGGCACAGATAAAATAACTCCCGTGGCTATCCAACAGGTCAAAGCGGGTGTTTTTCATCAGGGATATGAAATGATCCCTTTTCTTTTGCATAAGGCCGGACAGGGATATATAGGCTTCCTTATTTTTCAAATACTCCGCCAGTGCTACCTGGGTTGGGGTAAAACAACTAAAGGAGTTGAACTGGTGCACCTTGGTAAACTCCTTCATCAGGGGTGCCGGGGCGATACAATAGCCGAGTTTCCAGCCCGTGCAGTTGTAAACCTTTCCAAAAGAAAAGCAGACAAAGCTCCTTTCAAGCAGGTCGCTGTAGCGAAGAATACTCCGATGGGGAAGTTCATCATAGATCAGGTGTTCATACACCTCGTCACTCACAATAAAAATATTCGTGTCTTTGGTGATTTCGCGTAATTGCTGAATGTCGTCTTCACTCAGCACGGCGCCCGTTGGATTATGGGGAGAATTGATAAGTATGGCTTTTGTACGGGGTGTAATGGCCGCGCGCACCTGGTCCCAGTCAATATGATAATCTGGATACACCAGTGAAATCCGTACCGCCCTGGCCCCATTCACCTCTACATTGGGTATATAACTGTCGTAAGCAGGTTCAAATACAATGACCTCATCACCCGGTTGCAGAATGGCGGTAAGTGCGGAATAAATGGCATAGGTCCCTCCGGGTGTGATGACCACTTCGGTATCAGGATTGATAGACGTACCATAGAGGTACTTCACTTTGTCGGCAATAGCTTCCCGCAGGGGAAGCCAACCGGGCATCGGCGCATATTGGTTATACCCATCCCGCATAGCTCTGGCCACCAGTTCCACCAGATCCGCATTCATTGGAAAATCAGGAAACCCCTGCCCAAGATTGATGGCCTTGTGCGCCGTGGCAAGTCCGCTCATGACAGTGAAAATGGTGGTGCCGACGTTGGGAAGTTTGGAATGTATGGTCACGCTTTTTTGTAAAAATAAGGAATAAGGAAGTTGAAAATGGGAATGCATCTTGATATCACACCTACTTACTTATTCCTAATTTCAAATTCCTTATTCCTTATTTATTAAAAACCGATAGCCAATTCCTTTGATCGTAAGAATCTCCAGTGCAGGATCATCTTTCAAATAGCCCCGAAGTTTTGTAATATATACATCCAGGTTGCGGGAATTGAAGAAAGAGTCATTTCCCCAGAGTAAATTGAGAATATCTTTTCGGTCAATGATCTTTTCGCGGTTTTCATAAAGGATCTTCAGCAGCTCCGTTTCACGATAAGAGAGTTTTCGCTCTTCCTTCCCGTTTACAAGTACCTGCCGGTGGAGGTGAAATTGAAGTTTACCCATGGCCACCGAATCGGTCATGGGCTTGGCGCCTGTATCCATCCTTGTCTTAAGCGCATGTTGAATCCGAATGATCAACTCCTCCATACTAAATGGTTTGCGGATATAATCATTTCCACCCAGGGAAAAACCTTTTACCACATCTTCGGTCTGCGTCTTAGCTGTAAGGAAAATAATGGGAACTGTTTCATCTACCGCCCGTATCTCATCAGCAATGGTAAACCCATCCTTATTGGGAAGCATTACATCCAGCACACAGATATCAGGCTTTATTTTTTGAAAAAGGGGAAAGGCCTTGGCACCGTCTCCTTCCATCGCTACGGTAAAGCCCCGGCTCTCCAGGCTTTCTTTGACGATCTTTCCCAGAAAGAGTTCATCCTCGATGTACAATACTTTGGTTTCAGCCATGTTGTTTGGGCAGATTGATGATAAAGGTAGTGCCTTTGCCGGTTTCACTGTTCACCTCCACGGTGCCGCCATGTTTGGCCACTACCTCGGCCGCATAGCTAAGCCCCAATCCATACCCTTTCACATTATGGGTATCGCCGGCAGGTACACGGAAGAATTTCTCAAAAACCTTTTGGCGGTATTCGGGAGGAATTCCTACCCCCTTATCAGACACAGCAATTTGTACCATAGCGCCTTTATCAGCCAATATTACTTTTATTTCTGGCGCCTCAGGGGAATACTTGAGTGCATTGTCCACCAGGTTATACAGCAAACTGGTGATATGCATTTTATCGGCGAGCAAGGTAAAATCACTCCCTTCGGTAAGGATCTCCGCGCTGGCATGAAATTTCTCGAATTGTAAGCGGAAACTCGACACCACCTCTTCGGTCACCTGCTTAAGGTCAAAGGATTCTTTGCGCAGGTCCATCTCTTTGTTTTCAAACATGGATAGCTTGAGCACTTTATCCACCAACAGGGAGAGACGGTTTAATTCATTCTGGGAAATATCCAGGTATTCCTTTGTCCGCGCCGGATCATTGATGGCGTTAAAGTTCTTTAATGCTTCAATCGCCACACCAACGGTTGCGATTGGGGTTTTTAATTCATGGGTCACATTGCTGATAAAATCATTCTTCATAGCGGTCAGTCTTCGCTGACGCATCAGGTTGCGGTAAAGAAACACCAGCGAAACAATGGTAACACCGATCAGAAACAGGGAAAACAGGATCGGGAGCAGGAGCCGGTTGAGCAAATAGGGCAGGGTATTTCCCAGTACCAGTTCATAGGTCATGGGGTGGGTGAAACCCAGCACCACTTTATTGTTATCGGGAATTTCGCGCATTCTTTGTGCCATACCTGGTTCAAAGGGAGGAAAAGGCCCACCCCGCATCCGGTCTTTTTTGTCTTTGGCACCTGCTGTGCGGACAATGGTAAACGGTACGTTTATCTTTTCCTTTTTCAAGGTGGCCGCATAGGCTGAATCAATGGCCTGGCTGCTCAGGGTATCTTGCAGGGAATCGATCCGGTAAAGAAAACTCAGTAAGCCATTTCCTTTACCCGTGGCTTCAATGCTGCGGGTACTATCCCGGCTGATGAGGATATTGTTTTTCTCATCACTAAAAACAATGGTGGAACGAATGGAGTGTTTTTTGGATAAAGAATCACCCACTCTTTTACCAAGGGCATTGACAAGACCTGCCACATACTGTCCCCGGTTCACTTTGATCTGCAACTGTTCGCCTGCTTTATCGGTAAAATCAATATCCAATCGGGTAGTGCTGTCGCCTTCCAATTCCTGAAATTTAAAAGCGGCTGCCTGTAGCCCCATCAGGGTTTCGCGAAAATGGATATTGGTACGTTGGGCCAGTGCCTTTTTCTCCCGGTCATAGCTGTTCTTGAGCCAATAACCCTGAAAACCGGCAATGACGAGCAGGGTCAACCCGATCAGCAGGATCTCCCGGTCACGGTGCCGGACGGTATTATTGGCGGAGGGAATCGGCTTCTTCATTCAAACAAAAATAGACCTTTCCCAAACCCCCTTTACCCCCTGTTAACCTTAATTAACCTTTTTGAAAGGTGCATTAACGGACTCCCATTCGAGAGGGAATTAGCTTTGGCATAAATATTAAATCTCATGAAGCGTATTGCACTTTTGCTTGTTCTGACCCTCACGGGCTCCCTGCTTTGGGCCCAGCAAACCCAGGGACGTATTGTTTATGAACGCACCTCCAAGTTGAGGATCCAGATCGGGGGTGATAACCCGGCTTTCGCCAATGCCATACCCCAGGAAAGAAAAGACCGGTTTGAACTGCTTTTTGCCAATAACCAAACCCTCTGGCGGGCCATGCCGGATATGGGAGAAGATGAAATGAGTTTTGGTGGCGAAGGGGCCCAGATCCGAATGATTATGCCTGGCTCGCAGGATATCAGTTTCAGCGATCTGCCAGAAATGAGAAAAGTTGACTACCGTGAGCTGTTTGGAAAGAACTTCCTTGTAGCTGATACCATCAACCGTCTCAATTGGAAATTAAGTGATGAAACAAAAGAGATACTCGGTCATAAATGCCGAAAAGCCACCAGCAGCCGTACACAAGCAAGTATGCGGATGAATAATGACAATGGGGTGATCACCCGGCAGGAAATCACGGACACCCTGGAGATCACAGCCTGGTTTGCCACGGATATGCCTGTATTTGCCGGACCATTGATCTACCAGGGCCAGTTACCCGGCGCTGTACTTGAGGTGACCGAAGGTGACCGTGTCAGCATTGTAGCGGTAGAGATCTCCGATAAGGTAGATACCAAAGAGATAAAAGAACCCAAAGGCGGGAAAAAGATCACCCAGGCAGAATTTGTAAAAGAAAGGGAGAAAATGATGAAGGAAATGCAGGAGAATGGAGGCATGCAATTCCGGATGCGTAACTAGACCAGGATCCTTTGATCATATGGATTACGCGGATTTCGCGAATTACACGAATTTTATGGTATGTTTAATCTCTTTAATAAAAAGCAGCCACTAAAATTCCAGGACATCGTCTGGATACACGGGCCGGCAAAAAAATCAGGATTACTTACTTTACTAAAAGATAAACCCGGCGCCGTATTGATCGCCTGGTTCGAAGAAACCCGGGAAGAGTTTTCGCAATTCCTTCAGGCACGTGGCATCGATACTCCCGTTTATCTCTACCGGGAGCTGCACGCCTCACAGGCCTCCGGCAAACCGATCTTTCTGCTCGAGCATTATCCCTTAGCGGAAAAGGAAAGAGAATTGTTTCAAAACTTCACCGGACAGGAGATATTAATCCTTAGCGCGCTCGACGAGCCACTTTTCAAACGCTTTGGCGGTGATAAGATCGTCGACATGATGAAAAAGCTGGGTATGGATGAAGCTGAATCCATCTCCCATAACCTGATCAGTTCGGCTATTACCAACGCACAGGAAAAGATCGCCAAAAAGATCACGCTCGAACAATCCGCCAGGTCGGCAGGGGAGTGGCTGGAACGCAATTTCCCCGCCTAATTTTCTTTTGTGGCCACTTTACGCGTGGAACCCAGACCGGCAACAAAATTCAACGCCGCGATCAGATTGCCTCCTTTGCTGATCGTTCCATCGAAATTGCGACCAAAAGCAAAACTTAGTTTTTGATTTTTCCAGAGGGCATATTCCGCATTCAATACAAAACGCCAGGAAGGTTGGAGATCAGATTTTCCCAACACACTCCGGTAGAGTAATTCGCTGCTGAGCGCAAACCGGCCTTCCACCGCATTGATCAGCAATCTTCCTCCCGCATCAAAAGTGGAGACCTTATCGGTGCTCAGGTTTCCCTGTGGATCGGCAAAGATCGATTCGGGTTGATAGAGGTAGCGCAGGATGAATAAAGAAGTAACCCCTTTATTCCCGTTCTCATTGCCCATGGTCAGCCAGGCGCCAGCTTTGGACATGCGGCTATTGTCAAACCGGTTGGCCGGAAAATCAACAACGATCCCCGAAGCGAAATCTATAAAAAAGCCCTTCCGTTCCTGCGAAAAGGAACTGGCCGTTTCCTTTAATTTCTTATATACCTCACTCGCTTCAGCTACATCGGAACGAAGTTCCTGCATGGCCTCATTGGATTCGTTGCCGATCAAAACTTCCAACGAATCGATGGCCTTGGTCAAGAAGGTAGCGCGTTGTTTCTCTGCCTCTGTCCAATTGGCACTGGGTTTTTTAATGATACCTTTTAATTCCACCTTGTACACGCTCACTTGTTCGTTATGTGCATTTGACTGACTGATCTGTGCGAACGCATTCAATAAGTGCTTTTGCAGGTTGATCAATGAGTCGTAGATCTTTTCTGTTTTGCGCGTCCATCCGGGGCGTTTGATCGAAAACTTGATCCCAAAGGCGAGCTTGGTAGTTTTCAGGCTATCTACATCATCTCCACCATCGGGGCCAAGCCTTGAATAGCCTGCTGAAACCACAAAGGTTTGCGGGATGGTGTACTTGTTATCATTAAATGTATTGAGCAGGTATTTCTTTCGTTTCATCAGAAAGGGAGCCAGTTCCACTGCATAGGCATCCGGGATGGAAAAATTGGTGGTGGCATTTTGCAGCGATAGCCGAAAATCAGTTATATCACTGGGTCTTTCGATCAGGCTGGGTGAAATACCCAACAAGTTGAAGGCCGGAGAAGACGGTGATTTAAGCAGATCCAGTTTGATGGTGGTATCAATCTCGGATTCCTGAGCAGCGAGACGCATCACCAGGAACAGCGAAAGCAGAATTGTTATTACACGAAGTTTCATGGAAATAATTTTATTGGAAAAACAGGATCGTGATCTTATACCCTACCGAATCGCCTTGCGATTGCACGGTACGTTTCAGGGAAATGCTGTATTCTTCCACGCCGCCTTTAAGTATCATATCCAGGGTGGTGAGATCGGTGTCATGGGAAACATCGGTAACCAGCGTATAAATCGTCATTTCCTGCCCTCTCAATTCCGCATTCGTTCCCAGGTCCAGGTCTTCGATGGAACCTTCCTGTTCCCTGACCAGGGTAGTGCTCTCGAGTTTTACGGTACTGATGGCCGATTGCCCGGTAGCGCCGGGAAAAAGGTCAAGGTGTACGTGTCGGTCGGAATCCTCCACTTTGTACATTCCGAAATGGGCGGTGCGTTCATCGGATTCGTTGACGAGTGTCTTTAGTGCTTTTTTCTTTGCCATGTAAAAAAGTGTTATGGTGTTTGATTAAGGTGTTCTTCTGCGGGTGGTATCTGATCCGGAACCCAGGCTATTGGCGATGCTTTTGTACACTTCACCAATGGACTTGATCTCGCGGGCATCGATGGTCAGAATATAATTGGTCAGGTTATTAATTGTCACGGTGTTCATGTTGATCAGCGAATCGGCCTCGCGGAGATAGCGGTTTGTATCGATCCGGGTGAACGCGGAATCCTTGTCCTTGATCTTTTTTATTTCGGTAATGGTAAAAAGCCGGGTATTCTGCAAGGCTGATAATTGGCCCACAATATTTGCTTCGGCTTTGGTGTAATTCATGTAGGACCCGATGTTCTGATTAAAATTCTCCTGTTGCTTAAATACCACGGGGAAAAAACCACAAAAGGTGACCACCATTAGTATCCCAAGGAAGAGGGCCTTGAGTGGTTCGGAGCTTCCTCCCCATCCCTTATTAATTACTATAAATAGCACTACGCCTCCTACGCAGGAAAAAAGCATTGTAAGTATGAGTACGCCATAATAGTTCCGGAAAAAGAGTCGGCTCAAGGCCAGGTAATGCGCTTTTCGGACAGCCAATATCTTCTGTTGAGTTTTAATGGTTTTAAACTGGGTCTCAGACATAAGGTCTGGTTTTGAAACTTTATCGATATGTTGCTGGATAAGTTCCTGGGACCTGGAAAATGGATCCATCATTCTTATTGCCACATTTCCCATTTGCACATTGGCAATCAGGAACACGATGGAGGCGGTCAATACTACCGAGGAAAAGACAATGATGGATTTCACCTTGTCGGTCTGAGCGCGGTAAAGGGCGAAAGGAGATTGCATGGTTTGGTTGGTTTACTTCCAGCAATTTCGTCATTTGGCCAGGGTCGAAATACCGTGAAATAACGGAATTTGTTCCGTCATTTCACGGAGTCTGTCTAGGTAGAAATTCTGATTTCAAAGATGCATCAGGCTCAGGGATTTATATCCTGACGATCCCGTGTTTGATGGCAAAGAGGACCAATCCAACCCGGCTTTTAAGCCCCAGTTTTTCGAACAGGCTGTCCCGGTAGCCGTCGATAGTCCTGGGACTCAGGTTCATTCGGTCGGCGATTTCTTTATAGGTCATTTCGGTGGAGGCGTATTTTAGAAACTCTTCTTCCCGGGGATTTAACCCCTGCAAAGGGGAGGCACTGCCTTCTTCTTCATCCATCTGGTGAATGGAATGAAGCAATTTCCCCGTAACCATATCGGAGTAATGAAACCCTTTATGCAGAATCGCCTCCAAGGCGGCCCTTAATTCCGAAGGTTCACTGTCTTTAAGGATATAGCCCCTGGCCCCGCTCCGGAGCATCCGGATGATAGCGTGTTCATCGTCATACATACTCAGGGCCAGGACCTTTACATCCGGATAGTATTTTTTAAGCCAACTGGTTGTTTCATAACCATCCTTGATGGGCATATTGATGTCCATTAAAACAAGATCGGGTATGGCACCTTCGGCCACTTTATTCATTAGATCCTGTCCATTGTCTGCCTGGAACAATACCTCATATCCAAGCTTGGTTACAAGTCCGGCAAGTCCATCACGCAGAAGGATATGGTCGTCGGCGAGGGCTATTGTTTTTGTATTACTCATAGCAGTTGCTTCTTTTAGCCAGTAATGGTAGTTGTTCCTGGGGCTTTGATCAAAATGGTTGTTCCTTTTCCCGGGCTGCTTTCAATCGTTACACTACCCCCAATATGGCTCACGCGCGCATTCATATTTCGAATACCCAGACCCTGGGTTGGGAGGAGCTGATCTTGTTGATTCACTAAAAAGCCCTTCCCGTCATCTCGCACAAAAATAGACAAGCCAGCCTGATCGTACTGAGCCATGATCTCAATGCAATTTGCCTCGGCATGTTTAATAATATTCTGAAGGCATTCCTGTACCACCCTGAAAAGGATAAGCTCATGCTGGGGCTTCAGGCGAAACAAAGTTCCTTCCTGGCGCATGGAGACAGTATATTTTCCCGTACGTCGTATCATTTCCAACTCCTCTTCCATGGCCCTGCTCAAACCCAAGGCCTGAATATTTTCCGTATTAAAAGAGTGGGAAATATCCCGAAGATCCTGAATGGCCTTGCTAACCAATTTCTTTGCACTGATCATTTTGGTTTCCGCTTCCTTCTCCAATGGCGTATCGATTGTATTTAAATGCAGTTTGGCGAGACTCAGTACCTGTCCGATATTATCATGTATTTCCTCCGAAATTTTCTTAAGCGTTTGCTCTTGTATTTCAAGTTGCGATTGCAAAAGAGTCTGGTTATACTCACTCCGGATCTGTTCATTGCGTTTTACCAACAAATCCTGGCGTTGCCGGTAGAGTATAACGAACACAATGATGAAAAGCAATAGAAATATCACCAGGCAGATACCTGCTATCACAAGGAGTTTTATATCACCGGTTAATGGCATGAATGGATTAGGCTTTCCCGATTGCCTTAGCCGCATCTTTTCTAAGGCTTATAAGAAACATAAGATACATTAAATAGTTTCCCCACTCAAAAACGCCCCGCACAATCTTAAAATAACTAACCCCATTAAGGGTTTGTTGAAAAGTGGAGAGAAAACCCCAATAAAAAATGCTCACACTATAAAAGATCAGGACCCCGGTTGAGAACCAGAAAAAAGGTAGCTGAAACAAAGGGTGCGTTTCCATTGATTTCAGTATTTGAAAATACCCGAAAAGCGCAAAAATTACAAGTATAACACCTCTGATCAAGCGAAAGTCAGTATCCAAGCCCAGTACGGGTTCTTTAATCCGTAAACTATGCAGGCAAAAATAGGCCACCATAAAAATGGACGCGGCTATGGTGATCTGGCGCATCCAATTTCTTTCAAAGCTCAGGTAAAAGATCCAGGCCACCAGCAGCGAATCAATGATTCCCAGATATCGGTAATAGGTGAGATTCGAATCAAAGTAAATGGATAAAATGAGGGCGCCTGACTCCTTTATAAAAATGTAAACAAATGTGAAGAACAACACCCGATAGGGAAAAGACAGGCGCCTGTATTGCGAGGCGCCTGTTAATATCCCGGCAAAGAGTAAGAGCAGATATATGACGATCTTTGCACTCACTGATTACTGTCTTACTACTTCTGTATTATTAAAGTCTTTCATCACCTCTGTATTGCCTACTGTTTTATGCCAGTTCAAGTCGCTCCGGTAAATGGCCCTGCGTGTTGCTTCCGGAAGTGTGGTTAGATTAACATCCCCGGGACAACTTGTTGGACAAGGCAGGAACTCGTCCGCAATATAAGAAAGGTCGTTTGACAGATCATTTTTAACGCCAACCAGGATCAGGCGGTAAGAGCCATTGGGGGCCTTTCCAAAGTAAACCCGGGCACCATTAACCAGTTTGTTTCTAATATTGTTGATATCTGAAGCGGAAATATAAAAACCCCGTATCAGGTTTCCATTGTTATCAACAATCCCCGGAATTGGGTTTGATAAATAAGCCTTATGATATGAGCGGGCCGTAGGTTCGGGAATCTCGTTATCATCTTTCTCAAATACATATTTCTGATGGGACTCCAACACAGGCTTTGATGTATCTCCCTGGTTGATGATTGCCTCGCAAATGGCCAATGAGTCCTCATGGCTAAGTTGAACTTTTCCGCCCTGTTCATTACAGGACATTAAAAGGAAGAGAAGTGTTACCCCAAAGATGCTAAGGCGTAATGGCGTGCGAAGAAGGAAATGGTGTCGCATAATAGTTGATTTTGGTTTGAATTGTTCTTACGAAAATCAACTATTTAGGTGTAACCCTGGCCCGTTTTTTCCCCTTTTTTTAGGGTGAAATCACGGTATTATCTCCTGATCACCCGCATATTCATCCCCGGGCCGCCGGGAGGGTTCGCCCCCATCTTGTTCAGGCTGTAGGTAAAACTCAGCATAAAGAACCGGCGGAGTATCGTATTGCTGACATCCTCAATATAGTTGGCATTGGTATTCCGCTGGATGCCCTGGTTCTTGTTCAACAGGTCATGCACACTCAGCTTGAGCTCGCCACGGTTGAACTTGAGGAACTGCTTGCTGATGGCTGCATTCCACATGGGGACCTTGATATTGAAACCCTCCGCCCGCTGGGTATTTACCCGGTATTCAAAATCAGTGGATAAATAGAAATTCTTGGGCATTTCCCAGCCAATATTTCCACCCCATTCGCGGGTTACATAGTTATTGTTCAAATTGGACTGTAGAGAATAAGTAGCCCGGCTCAGGGTAATCCCGGCAAATACCGACAGGTCCACTTTATTCTTGATCACTTTGGTGATCTCCACGCGGGGATCGATACTGGTATTCCGGATCTCATTCTTCGCCCCATTGCTGTACTGAAATCCACGGCTGTATTGTACCCCGGCATCCAGGTTCAGATTGGCCTTCATGAACTTCAGGGGTAAACCAACATGAAAATTACTGTTGAGGTTATATACCCCGTCCACATTCACATAGGTGGTGGTATCCACCCCGAGGGAATCACGCTGGTTTACATTTACGATCTTATTGGCCGTAGTGGTAAAGTTGACAAAGGCAAAAAGGTTCTTATTCTTGAACGGGTTCACCCCGGTATAGGATAATTGTATGCTATGGGCAAACTCCTGCTCAAGATTGGGATTACCCAATTTAATACTCAACTGATTGCTTACATCAGGCACGGGCTGTAACTGGGAAGCCGTAGGCTGGGTGGTGAATGTGCGGTAGTTGAGTGACAGGTTCTTGAAACGGCTAAACTGATACTTGAACTGAGCATTGGGCAACCAGTTGTGAAAATCCTGACGGATCACCGAATCCTTGGTCCCGCTGATGATGGTACCTTCCAGCGAAGCCTTCTGCCAGCTCAATCCATAGGCATAGCTGAATTTCCTTTTCTGGGTCCGTACCCGGAATCCAGCTACCGTAGTATTGTAAATGTTCTCGTAATTATTGGTCAACAGGTCATTGAGTTGATCATACTTGTCCGTGCCCTTATTGTAATCATAGGTCACTTTATCCGAAACCGAACGGGTATGGCTATTAGAGGCACTCAACTCCAGCAGCGAGCTCTTCCCTAATGGCTCGGTGTACACGGCCTTGGCGGTATATCCCTTCTGGTCATTGGTCAGGTCGCTACGCTGGCGCACACTATCCGTACGGAAGAGATTGGATGTTTTATAAAAATTATTGACCGACTCAAGATCACTCTCGCCTGTGTTCTCATTGAGTTTTGAATTCAAACTCAGGGAAAGCGTACGCCCGCGTTTGGAAAAGCGGTGACGGTAAATGATGTCATTGGTAAAATTATACCCCCTTGCCGAAGCAATATAATCGGTCCAGCTGTCATTGGTGCGGGCGAGTTGCTCCGTTAATGTTTCAGACTGTCCCTGGGACCGCGTGGAGGATTTCTGATAACTGAAATTCGGGGTGATCTTGATGGAGTTGTTGGAATCAATAAAATAGTCCACTACAAAATTCACACGGTGGTTCTCGTTTAATACATCCGATTTTCCAAAGGAATTATAGTAGTTGGTAGAATCGGGTAAAATGTATTGCCGGGCGGTACGCGATTCGGTCAGGGGGTTGAAGCGGTTGTAGAAATAATTCCCGTTCAGTTTGGTCTTCTTCCCTATGATATTATTGTAATTCACCCCGCCTGCATTGGTCGTATTGATGCTATTATCTCCTCCAAGGCCAAACAGGTTGGCCGATGGGTCGCTGGAACTGATATTGATGTTGATATTCCCGCCACTGCTGGATACATTCCCAAGTCCACCGGAAAAATTCAGGATATCCATAAAAGAGAACCCTTCGGCATTGTCATTGTTCGACATGCCGATAACCGATAATTGGCGCGCGCCTTTAAAAGCATTTACATTGAACCTTCCTTCGTACCGGCCTTCGGTACCTCCACCAACCATGGCCTTTCCAAAAGCGCCTTTTTTCTTGTCCTCTTTTAATTTCAGGTTGATGGTCTTTTCATAGTTGCCGTCATCAAATCCTGTTAACTCGGCCGCATCACTTTTTTTGTCATATACCTGTACTTTATCCACCGCATCGGCGGGCAGGTTCTTGGTCGCGATCTTGGGGTCATTGCCAAAAAACTCTTTCCCATCCACCAGTATTTTCTTCACTTCTTCCCCTTGCGCTTTTACCGTTCCATCGCTCTCCACCTGTACCCCGGGTAATTTCTTGAGTAAGTCCTCGACCACCGCATTGGGTTTGGTTTTAAAGGATCCGGCATTGTACTGGATCGTATCCCCCACGATCGTCACTGGCGGGGCCTCCGCCATGATGACCACTTCCTCCAACACCTTCGTTTTATCATTCAATACCACATTCCCCAGGTCTACCAGGTTCACGGAATCGGACAGGATGAAATACTTATTTCCGTTATGATATCCCACATGGGTGATGAGGAGCCGGTAATCCCCCTTCTCGATCCCTGAAAGGGAAAAAGCCCCATTGTTTCCGGTCATGGTAAACGTAACCAGGGAGGAGTCGATCCGCTTCATCACAGTGATGGTAGCACCAGCCACCGGCTTCTGGGTCAGGGTATCAAATACCACCCCCTTGACCGTTCCGGTTTTTTGGGCTGCCACAAACAAGATGGAAAATACAAATACAGAGAGGAGTAAAGCTTTTTTCATAACCGGGTTTTGATTCCGGCTACGAAAATATTCTTACCCCTCCGAATGGGAGGTTAACCCGGGTTGCATTAATGTTAATGAAGGTTAATTCTCGATCACCGGCCCTCTTTCATCGTCCAATCGCTCCTTGTCATACAGAATGACGCGGATACCCCATTCCAGCATATCGGCTTCAAGAAGGATCTCGAGTTTGAGGTTCTTGAGTGCCCTGTCCTTGCTATCGGGGGTGAGAATGATGCTGTGAAAACGCAGCGATTCGGTAGGCTCTTTGTAGGTGCCCACCAGGTGAAAGGTTTTATCTCCCAGTGTGACCACGGTTTGCTGGGCTTGTTGAAAAAGTTCTTTATAGGTTTTTACCGCACTTGAAAAATCCTCGGATACCGGCATGCGTGCCTGCCAGGAATAAACCGTCTTGCTCTTGGCACTGTACTTTGTAATGGTACACTGCTCGGCGCCGACAATACATATTTTAGAACCAAACTCCTCCGATTGAGGGTTGGAGGTCAGCGGTTCGCCCAGGTATTTGGGAAACTGATTGGAATAATCGACAATGACCTTGGAAAGACTGGCAGAGACGGCTTCGGGCTGAGAATAGGCTACGGAAAGGGATAAAATCCCGAAAACAAAGAGAGAAATTGCTTTAGTTTTTGTCATAAGGTTGAAATTTAACGGGTTACGCGTTAGCTAATATCCTATTTTTTAACGTTATCCACATAATTTTTTTTTGTTCCCGGCGTTTTATTCTTCTATAAATCCAATTTATTATGAAAAACAGGATGATCCATCATGCTCATGAAGAAGCGCGTATATACAAACGCAACTATCAACCTTCACTTAATGTTTTCCGGGTTATTAAAGTGGTTTTGGGAATCTTCCTGTCAGGACAATCTCCTGCAGCCCATGCTTATGATTACCGGAAGAAGAAATAGTAGCTTACTAACTCCCCGATAACTAAAGGCCGTTCCGTGGTGGAGCGGCTTTTTTATTTCACTAAAGAGCTATAAAAAGCTGACCGCTTTTATTTTTTAAAAGCAAAATACACCGCCAATAATAAAAACGCGAAGCTAAAAAGATAATTCATTTTGAAGGGCTCTTTCAATACCCAAACCGCGAACCCTGTAAACACAATGAGCGTGATCACTTCCTGAATGATCTTGAGATGGAAAGCAGAAAGTCCGGCATTATTATATCCCAGCCGGTTAGCCGGAACCATCAGCATGTATTCAAACAAAGCAATGAACCAACTGAGTAAAATGGCTTTCCAAAGTGGCCACCCCTTTTCTTTAAGGTGGTAGTACCAGGCAAAGGTCATGAAGATGTTGGAAAGAAGAAGGAGAAAAATGGTTCTAAGCATCGAAATTGATTTTACCTCACGGGCGCAAAGTTGCCATGTTTCGGCATTGCTTTGCGCCATCGCGCCATGGCGGTATAATACAAAGGTTAACTAAACAAATACTCCACATCTTCCCTCGACAAGGACTTGACAAACGACGAATCATCCGCGATCAATTCCTTCGCCAGGGCCCTTTTCTTCTCCTGAAGCTGAATGATCTTGTCCTCGATCGTATCCTTACAGATCATGCGGTACGCAAAGATGTTCTTGGTCTGCCCGATACGGTGTGTCCGGTCAATGGCCTGTTGCTCCACAGCAGGGTTCCACCAGGGATCAACAATGTACACATAGTCGGCGGCCGTCAGGTTCAAACCCACACCCCCGGCTTTGAGGGAGATCAGGAAGACCCTGACCTTATCATCATTCTGGAAGCTTTGAATGGCTTTCTCCCGGTCGGGGGCCGATGTGCTTCCGTCAAAATATTCGTAGGTAATACCCAGGTGCTTCAATCGGTCCTTGATCAGCGCGAGCATACCCAGGAACTGGGAGAACACGAGCGCCTTGTGGTTTCCGATATTCTCGGTGATCTCACGCGCGAGTTCATCAAGCTTGATGGAATGGTTCTCAAACTTATCCTCTTCATTGAGGATAGCGGGTGAATCACAGATCTGCCGGAGTTTCATCAACCCTTGCAGGATGGTCAACTGTGACTTCTGAATACCCTGTGTCTCGATCGTGCCCAGGATCTGGTTGCGGTAATCATTGCGATAGGCATCATAGATCCGTCTCTGCTCGTCCTCCATCTCACAATACAGGATCATTTCCTGTTTCTCAGGCAGGTCACGTGCCACCTGCTCCTTGGTGCGACGCAGGATAAAGGGATACAATATCTTCCGCAAATGATCCTTCCGGTCCTCTTCCCCAAATTTGTCAATGGGAATGGCAAATTCCTGACGGAAGAACTCCATTGTACCCAGCATACCGGGGTTGAGGAAGTTCATTTGCGCATATATATCAAAAGTGTTGTTCTGTAAAGGTGTACCACTCATGCAGAGCCGGTTCTTAGCTTTGAGCAGCGAAGCGGCCCTGGTTACTTTACTCGCGGGGTTCTTGATGGCCTGTGACTCATCGAGTACGAGGTAATCAAAATCAATGGTCACCAGTAACTTGATATCACTCCGTAACGTACCATAGGTCGTAATGATCACATCATAATTCTCAATGGCCTCTTTCTCCCTGGACCTTGCCCCGCCATGATGGATATGATAAGTCAGATCAGAGGTAAATTTCCTGATCTCATTCTCCCAGTTATAGATCAATGTAGTGGGACATACCACCAGCGCCCTCAATTTCCCTTTGCTGTCTTTAAAATGCTGTATAAAGGAAAGTGCCTGTACGGTTTTACCCAAACCCATGTCATCGGCCAGGATTCCACCCCAGTTTACTTCACTGAGATAATTGAGCCATTGGTAGCCCGCTACCTGGTAAGGGCGAAGGATGCTCTTTAGTCTTTCCGGAGGTTCTATCTCCTTAATGGTATGGCCTTCTTTGAGGTTCTCGTATTTCTCTTCGAGTTGAAGTACCAGCTCGCCTTCATCGCGACTGTCATACAATTCATCCACCACACTCATGTGGTACTTGGATAATTTAAGCTGGTCGGTCTTACCTTCTCCGATTCGGAAGAGCAGGGAATATTTTTTCAACCACTCCTCGGGCAGAATACCCAGGGTGCCGTCGTTCAGTTGTACAAATTGCTGTTTATTGGCCAGGGCACGTTTTACCTCGGATACACTTACTTTCTGGTCACCAAAGAGAATGTCCACTTTGGCATCAAACCAATCGGTATGACTGCTGATAAAGATCTTGGTCGAGGGGCGGGCGGTGTTAAAACGGAAATTCTTCAACGCATCAAACCCAAATACCTCGATCTTCATGTCCTTCATGGCATCCACAAAAAGAAAGAACCAGTTGTTCTTTAATACATCGGTGCCTTTTAGCGCCAGCGACCCGGTATCGGATTGGTAAATAAAATTGCTGTGCAGGTTCTGTAACTGTTGAATGAACTTATGCTCCGCGTCACGGTTACGCCGCACGATCATCACTTTATCATTCACCGGTACCACCACTTCATTTCTATCCCGGGCCTTGGTCTCATAACCTTTATAGGTAAACGTGGGTTGAAACACGAGGTAATCCCCTTTTTCTACAAGGAATAAACGTGTTTCGGGTTCGCCTTCCTTGACCTCGGTAACAAGCGTGGATTTGAATTCCACTTTATAATCCCGGGTCAGCGGCAGTATAAACCCGTGTAGTTGTTTTTCCCACTCGGCATTGGGAATATTGTACTGTCCATTGGGAAGAAAGCGCTCGGCCATTTCCATCGCCTCGGTATTCTTCCAAAGACTGATCTGATTATTGTATAAAAAGAAGAAAGGGACCTTGGTTTCGTTATCCCCCAATTTATAAAACAAACCACCGGCGCGTAACACACAATCCACCTGATAGGATTTTCCATTCTTGTTTACCTCAAAGGCTGGTGACAATGGATCATTGGAGGCTTGCACGGGCTCCAGATTGGCTGTCTTAAAGGCTTTTCCTTTGGGAAGCATAAAGAACAAAGGTTGCCCTTCATGCTCTACCATTAGTTTCTTTAGTTTGGGATGCAGGTATTCACGGATCAGCGCCTTGGTCTCATCGGCCAGGTCCTCATCCTCCTGCTGAATGATATTCTCCCAGATACCGGAGAAAGGTGAGTTCCGGCTTATGTATTTATTGATCTCGGTATCCTGCAATTTGCGCAGCATGCCAAACAATTGCTGGTCATACTCCGACAGGTCATTTACCTCTACATATTTGGTAAGATCGAGCTTCTCCACCTTATCAGTCAGGGAAATGGATTCATCATCCGCTTCGCCCCGAATCACATCCACCGAAAAATAGGGGTAGTTCTTTTTATTTAAATTAAAAACAACACCTAACCGTTTGGAGGGACCTTGTACCACCACAGGTTTCTCCGGTTCGGGGGCGGTTTCTTCCTGTACTGGTACGGGACGTGGCGCTGGTGCCGCAGGTACGGCATTTACCCGCTTGATCGTGGGGTCAAGTAAACGCAAAAAGGGTTTACCTTCTTTATAAGTAAACTCAAATTTCCCTTCCAGGTCATCCTCAAGGGAATAACCATAGAGTTCAAGCAGTTTGTTCTTTTCTTTATCCCAGTTACGGATGCTGTCAAAATAATGTGCGCCATGACCGGATAACAATTGTAAAAAGACGATCACTTTGGGTAAACAAAGCGGATGATCTTCATCCACATATTCACAACTGGTATCAAAATTCTTTTCCTCGTTCTTTCTGATCACCACTTTATAATCCTTGCCTTCCAGGGTGACAGTGGCTTTTACCATCTCATCCTTGGCATAATCGATCGTGGCCTTATTCGTGCGTAAATAGGTTTCAGCGGTGTTCAGTGTTTCCTGTGAGCAGAGCAACCGGATGGTCTTCATCTCAATCGTCTTCATCTTTACCACAGTATGCCGCTGATCGTATACCGAGCCCCCTGTTTTCAGGAGGTTCTTGTCGATCATCTCCTGTAAAGAAAAAAGCGAAGCCGCCTCGTGGCGGCAGATATCCCCCAGGTTATAAGGGCAGGCGCAGCGCAGCGAAACATGCTGCGCATCGTTTATCTTTTGAATATATACTTTGTAGTAAGTAGCATAGGTATCATCTTTCACCCGGAACACGGCCGAGCCAAAGAGATCGTCATACTCTACTAATTCCACAAAACCTACCGCATGGATCTTCTTGCCGCGACGTATCACTTCATCAGTTCCATGGGTGTACACATACTTAATCAGATGGGGTAAGGCCATAGGGATAAATTCCTAATATCAATGCACAGTTTCAAAAATGGACAATCTGCAAAAGTAAAGGAATAGAATCCGGATTTCCTCTCTTAAAGGAAAGAAAATAATTATTCGTGAGAATTAAAAAATAGCGGGGAAAATGGTGTACCTTTGCGGATTTTTTTTGCGCCCCCTTTGTGTTCCCTTCGTGTCCTTCGTGCCTTCTTTGTGTCCTTCGTGACCTCCTACGCAAGACTGGCGTATAGGACACAAAGGACACGAAGGAGGCACAAAGAACACGAAGTTTAAGAGTGTACTACGAGCTTTCCATCTTTATACACCGGTAATACATCCGCGCCACCCGGTGTCAGACAATACTTGATATCTTTCTCCAACCCGAAGTTCATCAACCGATGATAATGCGACGCATCATTCTTCTTCATAAAGCCAAACATATCCTTCTTCGCACGTGCATAGGTAGATTGCGCCAGATGCGATGAATCACAATTGATGCTAAAGTTCTTTCCGATCGCTTCGATCACTGCGCCGGCAAATAACATATCCTCCATATTCACCCGGTCCTTCCAGGCCGCGCAACCAAGAATCACATTCTGCTTGCGCTCACCGAGGTAATTACAAACAGATTGCAGATTGGGAAAAGAACCCGTGATAATCTCCTGGGCGCCTTTTTCCAGGGCCATGTGAAGTAAGCGTGTGCCATTGGTGGTGGTTAATACAAGCGTCCTTCCTCCAATGAAATCACGGGGATATTCAAACGGTGAATTGCCATATTCCAATCCCTCGGCAATTTGTCCATCCCGTTCACCGGCAGTGATCCCTTCGATCTGTCTACCGATCTCGATACAACGGCTTACCGAATCCACAGGGATCACGGATTTAGCGCCATTGTATAAGGCCGTAGCGATGGTAGAGGTAGCACGCAGCACATCAATGATCACCACAATGCTGTTGGTAACATCGTATAAATGGAGCAGGGCAGGGGATAGAGCAGTATATAAGGTGGGTTTTTTCTCCATGGTAGTTCGGTGGTTCAATCCCTGGTTTCCGCCTGTCTCCGGATCTTTTGATTCCTTTCTTCGAGTTGGCGGGTCAGGTGCTTGTAAAGATAAATCCTGTCCCAGATCTTTCCGAGTACCCCATAGGGAGCCTCGTAGTCGAAATAATCGATCAGGATGGTCCCGTTATCACAGGGTTTCAGGAAGCGTTCATGCTTCATCTGGTATTTGGCAGTCCATTCCCGGGGCACATCAATCCCTTTGCTAATGGTATAAACCCTTTGCTCGGGGGCAGCGATAAATGTGGTTAAATGAATCCGGGGCATATTCTGTGGTTAGAACCGGTTTGGCTTGTCAAAAATCATTCCCAATTACCCAAATATCAGGCAAAGGGTAGTTTCACCACCCGGGCGCTTAAAAGTTTGTCCCTTACCGCTACAAATACCTCCGATCCGGGGGCGGCATGTGCACTGGCCACATAACCCAGGCCAATGGCCTTTTGCAGAGAGGGGGATTGGGTACCCGAGGTCACATGCCCGATCTCCTGGCCATTCGCGTCCTTGATCAGGTAGCCATGACGGGGAATGCCTTTGTCGATCATCTCAAAACCAACCAGCTTACGGGACACACCCTCCTGTTTCTGTTTTTCAAAAGCGGGACGGGAAGT
>JANRLV010000011.1:0-10192 GCA_033762195.1 Chitinophagaceae bacterium
ATATAATAAAAATGAGGTTGTTAATCGTGTCGCCAGAGGCGACGTTCTATAGGTGCGAGACCAGAGGTCTCGCACAGCAAACCTCCGTCATCTGTCATCTGTCATCCACCAACCAACATCCAATCCCATAATCCCAAAATCCTGCTCTATCTTTGCCGCTTCGAATTGAACAACTATGAGTAGAAAAGGAAAAGTCCTGGTAGCCATGAGCGGCGGTATCGACAGTACCGTTACCGCCCTGATGCTGCATGACCAGGGATATGAGGTGGTGGGTATTACCATGAAGACCTGGGACTATGCCGCCAGTGGTGGGGGCAAAAAGGAAACAGGTTGTTGTAACCTCGACAGTTTTAATGATGCCCGTATGGCAGCCGTCCAGCACGGGTTCCCGCATTTTATCCTGGATATACGTGATGAGTTTGGCGATTTTGTGATCGAGAATTTTGTAGAGGAATACCTGGCCGGCCGAACACCCAACCCATGTGTTTTATGCAATACACATATCAAGTGGAGGGCCTTGTTGAAAAGAGCGGATGCACTTGACTGTGACTATATCGCCACAGGACATTATGCCAAGATCCGCCAACATGATAATGGGCGATTTGTGGTCAGCAAGGCCGTGGATTCCACCAAGGACCAGAGTTATGTATTGTGGGGTTTGCAACAAGACCTGCTGAGCCGCACCTTATTGCCCCTGGGCCCCTATAAAAAAACGGAGATCAGGCAGATGGCCTTTGATTATGGTTACCCTGAACTGGCCAAAAAGCTGGAGAGCTATGAGATCTGTTTTGTGCCGGATAACGATTACCGTGGGTTCCTGAAAAGAAAAGATCCTGCGTTAGAGGCAAGAGTAGCCGGTGGCAATTTTGTAGACAAGGATGGCCGGATTTTGGGCCAGCACCAGGGCTATCCCTTTTACACCATTGGGCAACGGAAGGGGTTGGGAATTACGTTTGGGAAACCGGTATTCGTTACGGGGATCGACCCGGATACGAATTCGGTGGTGTTGGGGGATGAGGAAGACCTGGATAAAACGACCATGCAGGTGGCCCGGATCAATATGATCAAATACGATACGATCACCCCGGGTTTTGAGGCGGTGACAAAGATCCGCTACCGGGATGCCGGCACGCTTTCCCATTTATATCCTGATAATCAAGGGGTAAAAGTGGAATTTGCAGGCCCGGCCAAAGGGGTGGCACCCGGACAGAGCGCCGTGTTTTATGAGGACGATGACGTCATCGGCGGGGGTATCATACAAAGAGGGGAACTGATTTAGAATCAATGCAATAAAGGCGATTTTTGGACGTTTTTGATCAGAGTTTCCCGCCGCGCTCGCAGCGTATAACGCAGCGGCCGCCGCGAGAAACGAAAAAAAATAAAAGCCGATCCTTTTCAATGAAATACCAATCCATCAAACGACCTGTCCTGATCCTCCTTTTTCTTGCAGGCCTTATCTCCTGTGAAAAAAAGACCGAGGATTTCATCACCGAACCCCTTTCGGATTACATGCCCCTTGAAGTGGGCAAATACATCATTTATCGTTTGGATTCCACCGTCTTTACCAACCTGAATACGACCGTTGAGGTACACAAATACCAGGTAAAGCATGAGGTGGATGGAGCGACCACGGATGGGTTGGGACGGCCTTCATACCGCGTTGTCACCTACCTCCGTGATTCAGCGGGTAATAACCCCTGGGTACCGAATGGCTCTTACCTCGTAACAGTAACAGATCAACAAGTGGAGGTCAATGAGAATAATCTCCGCTATATCAAAATGCACCTTCCGCTGAAAGCCAATTATACCTGGAAGGGCAATAGTTATTTTCCGGATGATTCCTATGAACCTTTTTGTCATTTCAACAGTTTTGATAATCTCTGGGAGGAGTCGGATTATTTCTATGATGGCGAAAGGGCCGATTCAGAGACCATCGAAGGAGAGACCTATACCGATGTATGGACCGTTCAACAGGAAGATATCACCGATGATTCACCGATCTATTCGGCGCGTATCTATGGGATCGATAAATATGCAAAAGGACTCGGTCTTGTTTTTCGCGAACATATCCTCTGGGAATATCAACCACCCGGTTCACTTCCCACCGGTGTGTACTGTGGTTTTGGAATCAAGATGTGGATGATCAGTCATAATTGATCCCTAAATTTGGGGAACAATACGAACATGAGAATGAAGAGAATACTTGGTTTGCTGCAATTGTTCCTTGTTTCCGGGCTGGTCCAGGCCCAGTACGACCGTCATGTGGTAGCCTTTACCGATAAGGCCGGTACGCCTTACACGTTCAACAACCCTTCCGCTTATCTATCCACTCGTGCCATTGATCGCCGCACGCGCTATGGTATATCGATCGATAGTACCGATCTGCCTGTTACACCCCGTTATCTCGATAGCATTCGTTCCGTACCCAATGTACAGGTACTGAATGTTTCCAAATGGATGAACCAGGTGGCCATTCGCACGGATGATCCGGCGGCATTGGCGAAGATCCAGAGTTTTCCTTTTGTGAAAACGGTGAATGCCGTAGCGCCCAGGCTTCGACCCGATCTGCCTCCCACAAGAAATAAATTTGACCAGGAAACGGCTAACGGTCCTGCCTTCCCTTTTTCTGCACGCGAAAACGGAACAGATGTCAATTATGGGCAGACCTTTAACCAGGTGCATATTCATAATGGAGAGTTTCTTCATGACAGAGGTTTTCAGGGGCAGGGCATGGTGATCGCCGTACTCGATGGCGGGTTCTCTACCTATAAAACCAATCCGGCATTTGACAGCATCCGGCTCAATGGTCAGGTACTGGGTGAATGGGATTTTGTACACAATGCCACAAACACCGATGGGTTCAGTGGACATGGCATGAACTGTTTGTCAACCATTGCAGCCAACCGACCGGGTACCATGGTGGGGACCTCCCCTCAATCCAAATTCTGGTTATTTGTTACGGAAGATGTGTCCAGTGAATATCCGATTGAAGAACATTTCTGGGTATGTGGCGCTGAATATGCGGATAGTGTGGGATCGGATCTGATATCCTCCTCATTGGGATATCAGGATTTTGATGATCCTTCCTTTGATCACCTCTATGCCGAAAGGAATGGAAAGACCACCTTGATCACCCGTGCCGCCAACCTGGCTGCCAAAAAAGGAATGATCGTGATGAATAGTGCCGGGAACTATGGCGCACAAACATCACAGATCAAGTTTGTTTCCTGTCCAGCAGATGGGGACAGTGTGGTGGCTGTTGGAGCCGTAAACAGTGCCGGAAATATTGCCGGGTTCTCGAGTTGGGGACCTAATTCAGCAGGAAAGATCAAACCCAATGTGTCATCAGTCGGACAAGGAACCATCATTGCCAATGGGGCCGGTAATCCGGTGGGTGGAAATGGAACTTCCTTTGCCAATCCCAATATGGCCGGTTTAGTGAGTTGCCTCTGGCAGGCATTCCCCGAGTTCAATAACATGAAAGTGATCGACGCGCTGCAAAAGAGCGCACACAAATACACCACCCCAGATGACCGTTTTGGATATGGCATACCCAACATGCGTACCGCCTATTATATCCTGAAAGCCGATAAGAGCCGGCTCCAGTTTGGGCCTACCGGTTGGTTTCGTGCCCAACCCGATCCCTTTACCGACCAGATCGACGCGGAGTTTATTTCCGAAATATCGGGTGAGGTAAGACTTTATTTGCGCAATGGATTGGGAACAAAATTGGACAGTGTGATACTGACTACCGATTCGCTCGATGTACGTCAGCATAGTTTCACCAACCTGGGAGGTTTACCCGGTGGTGTCTATTTTGTCAACTACAAAACTGCCACCAAAGACACCAGCATTTCCCTGACCAAGGAATCTACTCTTTTTGAAAATGACTGGTTGCGTGTATTCCCCAATCCTTTTGACCGTGACCTGTTTGTTACCTTCAAAGCACAGCTTACAGGACAGGCCCAGTTGATGTTGTATGATAGCCGCGGTCGCTTGGTAGCGGCAAATAAAAATCTATCTGTCCAAAAGGATGGAGTGTATACGGTTGATTTCCCAGTGATAAAGTCCATTGCAGCGGGGACCTATATCCTGCGGTTTGATGATGGGGTGAATAAGCGGAGTGTGAAAGTGGTAAGGAAGTGATTAGTGGATTTCAAAAAAAGCCGAATACAAGCTATCTGCTCTCTTTGTATAGCCTTCAATGCTTCCACTTCCGAGGCAGGTCAACGAAAAATTCTCTTCGAGCCATTTTACGTTTCCTTCATTCTCTTCCTTAAATACCGAGCAGGTAATATACACCAACCGTCCTCCGGGTTTTAAATGAGGCAGGCTGTTCGTCAGTATCTGGCGCTGGAGCTGTACATATTCCCCGATCTTTTCCTGCTCAAAAAATACCAATTGCTCGGGTGTTCGTCCCCAGGTACCGCTACCCGTACAGGGCGCATCCACCACCATGAGATCGAATTTTTTATTCCCTTCAATGGATACAGGTCGTGTAAGATCGGCGACAAATTTTTTGTATCCCCGGATACCCGCTTCTGAAAAACGGATGGAGAGATTGGAGAGTATCGACGAGCGGGAGTCACTGACTGTAAGGTCGAATGGGCCGATCAGATCCCATAATAAAATGGATTTTCCTCCCGAGGCAGCACATACATCCCAGACCAGGAGTTTGGGGATTTTTGGATTTTCAGGATTGATTTTTAGAATTGAATTCTTTAAATCAATCCTGGAAATCCCCCAATCCCCCCAATCCTGGTCAAGACAATGTTGCGAGCTCAAATCCTGCACCACTACCTCTCTATTCACCTCCACCACCTCCTCCAATTTAATCCCATTCTGTACCTGAATTGTATGAGACCCGATAAGGGTATAGGGTATTTTGGCGGTGTTGAGTTTTTCGATCACTGCTTTTTCATGACCCGGACGGATACGAAGAAAGAGATCGGGTTGGGTTAAAAAGGAAAGTGAGTAGGAGGGCCCTTCAATTCCGTGGCTCAGTTGATCTAGCCAGGGGAAAATTCCGGAAGGATCAAGTGGTGGGTTAAGCCGATCGAGTTTTTCTGTTTGTGATAAATGGACCTGTTCATTCCATTCCGGTCGCAGGGAAGCTAAAAGATCGGATGGTTCCTGATGGGTTAAATAATAGCCGGTCAATATTCGTTCTTCGGTGGACAGGGATAGCCCGGCTTTTCCGAGACGAAAAGCGGAATAGCAGAGGTCAGATATGACCTTACGGTCCCGGGAACCAAATTTCTTTTCTGTTTTAAACCAGGCTTTCAGAAAATGGGAAAAGGGCATTTCGCCCTTATACATTTCCAGCAGTTGGCAGGCCGTATTGATATGTGAATGGTGGCGGCTCAGTATTTATTGATAATAATATTCAAATCGAAGATTATAGCTCCCACCGGGGCCTGTAACAGAGGCGTTGGCTTTAGAAGGACGGTCGAACGAATTGTAGGTCTGATTCGACAAGATTGTTGTGCCATCACCAGCAGCTGTCTCCAGATCAACCCGGGTTATATCATTTGGTGAAACCGTGGTAACAGCCATGATGATAAAAAACTCATCACCTCCCTGTACTGCTGCTTTGTGGCCATTATACGTATAGGTGAATCGTGAGCCTTCTACATAAATTCCACCACCTGCGTCGGAGGAATTGGCGATCACTGTAATATTTCCATTGGCATCATAGGTGAAATCAATACGGCTACCAGGTAAGGCTATGCCTAATGCTTCCTGAAAGCTTTCTTTGCGAATGACCCGACCGGCGGCATTGTACGTGATCACCGAACTATCGGTAATATCAAATCCTCCCACGGAGGAGGTACTCTTTATATAAGCCAAGCGGTTACTTCCTGTTTGATAATAGGGGTAAAAAAGCGTCGAATCAAAGGAGGTGCCGAAATCGGAAACCAATTTGATGCTTTGGACCTTTCCGTCCGTGGCCCGGTTGAAGGTGTAGATAATATTGGTGTTTACTCCATTCACTTTTCCTTTGGATAGGTATTTGACCATACGTTTGGAAGCATCATATTCAACCGTAATGACATTGGTATCTCCTGTCGCCGGGGTAATTTCAAGCGCTTTTACCAGGAGTTCACCATCTATATTGCCTTGATTATTGGGGTTAGATGGGTTATTGGGGTCAATTAATTCAGAGCTGATCTCTTTTTGACATGCGGTCAATCCTACCATCAGGGATATGGCAGCGAGGGTGATTCTTATTTTCATGTTTATGGTTTTTATAATTCCAATAGTGCTTTCACCGGGTCTTTTCCAAACAGCAGTTGCTGCGGATTTTCGAGTAATTCCTTTACACGCACCAAAAAGCTGACCGATTCCCGGCCGTCAATGATCCGGTGGTCATAGCTCAGCGCGAGGTACATCATAGGACGGATCACAACCTGTCCATTGAGGGCTATGGGACGCTCTTCGATCTTGTGCATACCCAGGATGGCGCTTTGAGGAATATTGATGATCGGCGTACTCAGCATGGAACCAAATACACCCCCATTGGTGATGGTAAAGGTTCCGCCTTGTAACTCTTCCATGGTGAGTTTATTGTCACGCGCCTTGCCAGCGAGTTCCACCACCTTTCTTTCCACATCGGCCATGCTCAGGCTTTCCACATTGCGCATAACCGGCACCGTTAATCCCCGTGGGGTGGAAACAGCGATAGAGATATCACAATAATCATGGTAGATGAGTTCTTCTCCGTCTATATAGGCGTTTACCGTTGGCCATTCCTGCAAGGCAAAGGCACAGGCTTTGGCAAAAAAGCTCATAAAGCCCAGGTTCACGCCATGTATCTCTTTGAATTTGTCTTTGTACTGCGCCCGAATGTCCATCACCGGTTGCATGTTCACCTCATTGAAGGTGGTGAGCATGGCCGTAGTATTCTTGGCTTCCACCAACCGGCGCGAAATGGTCTTGCGCAGGTTGCTCATCTTTTCTTTCCGCTGGTTGCGGGAAAAAAGTTCCGCACCGGCCTTGGTTCCCGGGTGGCTCAGCGCCGCGAGTACATCATCTTTCAAAATTTTACCAGCCGATCCACTCGGGGTCACGGTCTTTGGATCGATTTTTTTATCAGCGATAATGGCAGCGGCCAACGGAGAAGCTTTAAGTGATCCATTTCCCGATGAAGCTGCGGCAGCAGTGGTGGTTTGGGTGTTGGTGGATGCAGTGGCGGGTGTGGCCGCGGCGGCGGGTGCAGCTGTTTCGGCCTTGGCGGGTTTAGCAGCTGTTTCGTCAATAGAGCCCAGGGCATCTCCGATCTTCAGGGTATCGCCTTCATTGGCGGCCCATTTCAATATACCGGCCTGTTCGGCATTGACTTCAAAAGTGGCTTTCTCACTTTCCAGTTCGGCGATCACTTCATCCCTTTCTACATAATCGCCTTCTTTCTTTACCCATTTCAACAGGGTCACTTCGCTGATGGATTCGCCAACCGTTGGTACTTTAATGTTGATCATATATTCGCTGTTGCGCTGTATTTAAATTGAAAATGCAGTGTCGATGATCTCGCTTTGTTCCTGGGCATGTACTTTGGCAAAGCCGGTGGCCGTTGCGGCACTGGGTTGCCGGCTGATGACACCATAGTTTATGCTCTTCAGGTTCATTTGCAGGAAACTGGCCGCACCCATATTCAGGGGTTCTTCCTGAACCCAGAACCAGGTAGCCCGGCTGTATTTCTTGTACAGGGCTTCCAGTTGTTTTTCTGGTAAGGGGTACAATTGCTCCAGGCGTATAAGAGCGGTATTCCTGATATTCTCTTTTAGTTGTCTTTCTGCCAGGTCAAAGTAGATCTTGCCGGTACAGAACAACACTTTGGTCACTTGTTGCGGATCGGTGATAAAGGCATCATCGATCACTTCCTGAAAACCTCCCGACATGAAGGCGGATTCAGGAGAATAAGAACCCGGGTGACGAAGATTGGCTTTTGGCGAAAAATTCACCAATGGCTTACGGAAGGGCCATGCAAGTTGACGGCGCAGGGCATGGAACAGGTTAGCGGCCGTAGTGATATTGGTGATCACCATGTTCAATTCGGCACACATTTGCAGAAAACGTTCCATCCGGGCACTGGAGTGTTCGGGTCCCTGGCCTTCATATCCATGGGGCAGCAGCATGGTAACTCCATTCATCCGGTTCCATTTTTGCTCTCCGGCAGAAATGAACTGGTCGATCATGGTTTGGGCCCCATTGCTGAAATCGCCAAATTGGGCTTCCCACAGAACCAGGGCATGGGGATTGGCCATGGCGTATCCATATTCAAATCCCAATACACCATACTCACTCAGCAGGGAGTTGTATATCCTGAATTTACCGGTAGCGCCGGGTATGCGACTCAACCGGAAATAAGCTTCATCCGTATTTTCATCGCGCAGGATGGCATGGCGATGGGAGAAGGTACCCCGACGTACATCCTGTCCGCTCATCCGGACATCATTGCCATCCAATAATATGCTCGCATAGGCCATGAGTTCACCCGTGGCCCAGTCTATTTTCTTTTCCGTGAGATAGAGCTTGATCTTATCCTGCAGGATCTTTTCCACTTTCCGCAGGGGTTTGAACCCTTCTGGCCATTTCATGATGGCATCAAAGATATTTTGAAACTGCTCGGCGGTGATGGCGGTAATGGGTGACTGGTCAAAGTCTTCATGGTTCGCACGACGCAGGCTCCTCCACCATTGTTCGGGTTGTTGGTAATGATAGGGGAGGGGATTTTGTTTTACCCCATCCAGTCGCGCCTGCAGGTCCTGCCAGAATTTGGCCTCCATGTTCTTTGCCAGGTCCTGCGCATCGGGTTCCCCATTCTCCATCAGGTATTGGGTGTATACTTCCCGTGGGTTAGGGTGTTTATCGATCAGCGCATACAGATGTGGCTGGGTAAATTTGGGGTCATCGCCTTCATTGTGTCCATGTTTGCGATAGCAAACCATATCAATGAATACATCGCTGTTAAATTCCTGGCGATAGCGGGTAGCGATCTCCACACATTTCACCACGGCTTCGGGGTCATCACCGTTCACGTGCATGACCGGGGCCTGTATCATGGCTGCCAGCGAGGTACAATAATCGGAACTGCGGGCATCATCAAAATCGGTAGTAAATCCGATCTGGTTATTGATCACAAAATGGATCGTTCCTCCGGTATGGTAGCCCTGAAGATTGCTCATTTGCAAAACTTCATATACGATACCCTGACCAGCCACAGAGGCATCTCCGTGTATCAGGATGGGAAGGATCTTGTCAAATTGCTCTTCGTACATCACATCCGCCTTGGCGCGGGCAAATCCCACAACCACGGGGTCCACCGCCTCAAGGTGCGATGGGTTGGGCATGAGTTTCAGATAAACACGGCGGTTGTCTTCAGTGGTGATCTCACTACCGTAACCCATATGGTATTTCACATCGCCACTGCCCATGGTCTGGTCCATTTTGGCCGTGCCTTCAAATTCACTGAAGATCTGTTCATAGGTCTTGCCCATGATATTTGCCAGGACATTCAACCGGCCACGGTGGGCCATCCCGATCACGACTTCCTGCACATCATATTGGGCGCCGGTATGGATGATGGCATCGAGGGCGGCAATTGTGCTTTCTCCCCCTTCGAGGGAGAAACGTTTTTGTCCAACATATTTGGTGTGAAGGAATTTTTCAAAGATGACACCGTCATTTATTTTTTGCAGGATCCTTCTTCTTTTTTCCAGGGAAAGAGGACGAACAAAATCTTTTTCCATTTCCCGCGTGAGCCAGTCCACTTTTACCTGATTGCTGATATACTTGAACTCGATGCCGACCTTTCCGGCATAGCATTGTTGCAAATGATTCAATATCTGTCGAAGCGTGGCTGGTCCCAGTCCGATCAGGTTACCTGCCTGAAATGTCCGGTCCATATCGCTCTCTGTCAGCCCAAAGAAATCGAGGTTAAGATTTGCTCCACGGTCTTTACGCTTACGAATGGGATTGGTATCCGCGATCAGGTGGGCCTTATTCCGGTAACCCAGGATCAACCGATAGGCACCTAATTCCTTGGCCCAGTCAAGGGAGGAAGGAGTGGAGGGCAGGGTTTCAGACGTTGATGTCGGGGATTTGCCGTTCATCGCAGGCTTAGCAGAACTGACGGCAAAATCGAATCCCTCAAAGAATTTACGGAATTCAGGGTCAACAGTTTCGGGGTTCC
>JANRLV010000012.1:0-5937 GCA_033762195.1 Chitinophagaceae bacterium
GCCGGAAACATGGTTGACCTGGACAATGATCCCACTAAACTCATTGAGGTAGTTGAGATCGGTAAACAACTATTGATCACCCGGGGAACCCTCACCACTTTTTCCATTGCCAATGATGTGGCCAAATATTTCGCCATTGTACCGGCTTTGTTCATCAGTTCCATTCCGGCTTTGCAGGCATTAAATATCATGGGGCTGAAAAGTCCGGAAAGCGCTGTACTGGCCGCTGTCATCTTTAACGCGATCATCATCCCTCTGCTCATACCACTGGCATTGAAAGGAGTGGCCTATAAACCCATTGGCGCTTCGGCCTTATTACGAAGAAACCTGCTCATCTATGGGTTGGGAGGTATCATCGTACCCTTTATCGGAATCAAAGCCATTGACCTTTTATTGGGATTATTTATGTAAAAAAAAGAAAATGAAAAAAAACCTGATAATATCTCTCAAACTTTCGCTGGGACTTATCCTGCTCTGTGCAGTCCTTTATCCGCTGATAGTTGCACTGGCCGGGAAAGCCTCCCCGGGAAAGGGTAAAGGAGAAACACTGCAACTAAATGGAAAAGTGGTGGGGTATGAACGGATCGGGCAACGGTTTACAGAAGACAAATATTTTTGGGGCAGGCCTTCGGCGGTGGATTACAAAGCAGATGGATCGGGAGGAAGCAACAAAGGTCCTTCCAATCCTGAATACCTTCAATTAGTAGAAGAGCGCATCGATAGCTTTTTGGCTCATAACCCCGGCATCGCCCGAAAGGATATACCCGCTGACCTGGTAACCGCCAGTGGCAGTGGATTGGATCCGCATATATCTCCAGCCGCTGCCTCTATCCAGGTAAAAAGAGTCGCCAAGGCCCGCAATCTGCCAGAGTCAACCGTGCAGGAATTAGTCGAAAAGAATACGGAGAAAATTCCCTTTGGACCTGATGCCGTCCATGTATTAAAACTCAATATCGCTTTGGATGCATTAACCACGAGCCTTAAACAATAATTGTTATGAAAAAAATGCTCCCCTTTGTACTGCTATTCTTTTCCGGGGAAGGACAGGCACAAACTGAAAATAAAGAACCGCAACCTCCTGCGATATCCTTTAGCGCTTATCTCGAGACCTATTTTCAATACACGTTTAACAAACCCGGAGATAATAACCGCCCGGTGTTCGTTTATAGCCATAACCGGCACAACGAATTCAACCTGAACCTGGGTTTTGTAAAAGCGGCTTATTCAGCTGATCGGGTAAGGGCCAACCTGGCCTTGGCAGCGGGCACCTATATGAATGCAAATTATGCCGCTGAACCCGGTGTGCTTAAAAACATCTTTGAAGCCAATGCCGGTGTTAAGCTTAGCCAAAGAAAAGAGCTATGGCTTGACGCCGGGATCTTTTCTTCCCATATCGGATTTGAAAGTGCCATCAGTAAAGATTGCCCGACCCTGACAAGAAGTATCCTTGCGGATAATTCACCTTATTATGAAGCCGGCGCCAAACTCACCTATCTTTCGCCCAATAAAAAATGGACAATTTCGGCACTCGCGCTCAATGGATGGCAACGTATCCAACGTGTAGCTGGAAACCCGATGATCAGTACCGGTACCCAGGTTCAATTCAGGCCAACCGAAAATACGGTCATCAACTATAGCAGTTTCTTTGGCACAGATAAGCCTGACTCCGCCCGTTTGTTCCGTACCTTTCATAACCTGTATACCCAAATAAATCTCTCCGAAAACTGGGGCCTTATCCTTGGATTGGATATCGGTACCGAGGACCGGTCGGTAAATGGATCAGGGGTAAATACCTGGTTCGCTCCGGTGGGAATCCTGAAATATTCATTGAATGACCAATGGTCCATTGCGGGACGATATGAATACTATGCTGATGAGAACGGGGTTATCATTTCCAGTACCCAGCCAGGTGGTTTCAAAATAGCAGGGTTATCCTTTAATGTGGATCATAAACCGGCAGACAATATGCTGATGCGACTTGAATTCCGTCATTTACAGGGTCAGGAACCCCAGTTCATCAGAGACAACCAGGCCGTAAAATCAGAATCTTTCTTAACCGCCTCTATGGCGATCTCATTCGAATGACCATGCCCGATCAGGAAGCTGACATATGGATGGAGAAATTGAAGAAGGAAGCCAAAGGTAAACTCAAGATCTATATTGGCATGAGTGCCGGTGTGGGAAAAAGTTACCGTATGCTTCAGGAGGCACACAGCCTTTTGCGCAATGGAACCAATATCAAGATCGGATACATCGAAACCCATGGAAGAAAAGAGACCGAAGCCCTGACCGCGGGGCTGCCGGTCATACCCCGTCGCAAAGCATTCTACAAAGGAAAAGAGTTGGATGAACTGGATGTACAGGCTATTCTTCTCCTGCATCCCGAAGTGGTGATCGTGGATGAATTGGCGCATACCAATATCCCCGGTAGCCGGAATGAAAAACGCTGGCAGGATGTACTCGACATTCTTGAGGCCGGTATTGATGTCATCACAGCCATCAACATTCAACATATCGAAAGCATCAATGAAGATGTAAAAGAGATCACCGGTGTTGAGGTTAAAGAAAGAGTGCCCGATAAGATCCTGCAGATCGCTGATGAGGTAGTGAATATTGACCTTACCGCCGATGAACTCATCACCCGGCTGAAAGAAGGAAAGATCTATGAGCATTCTAAAGTCCAGCTCGCCCTGCAAAACTTCTTTAAACCCGAAAAGATCCTTCAGCTCAGGGAGCTCGCGCTTAAAGAAGTAGCCGGACAGGTAGAACGAAAAGTGGACCATGAGGTTTCCGCGCGGGAAAGACCCTGGCGGCATGAACATTTCCTGGCATGTATCTCTTCCAATCAGGAAATGGCTCAGAACATTATTCGCAAAACAGCCCGTCTGGCTTCTTATTACAACAGTCAATGGTGGGTGTTGTATGTGCAAACCTCCAGGGAGTCCGCAGAGAAAATTCCCCTTGCTACCCAGCGCCACCTGATCAATAATTTCAAAAATGCGACAGAACTTGGTGCGGTTGTACTCCAGATGAAGGAGGATGATGTGGCCGGGGCTATACTCCGGGTAGTGGAAGAAAAACAGATCACCACCGTTTGTATCGGTAAACCTCACCTAAATTTGTTTCGGGTAATATGGAAAACAGGGGTCTTTCGCAAACTTTTAAAAGCCTTGTCAAAAAATGAGGTGGATATTATCATTCTTTCCTGATGCCAACTAAATTAAAAACAAAGATCAGCCTGGGGGGCGTTTTTCTCTTTGCCTTGATGATCCTGGTAGGGGCTTCATCTTATTTTTACCTCGACCGGTTGGCCACCAGCTCACAGAATATTGTGCAGGACAACTATGAAACCTTAGACTACTCCCGGGAAATGATCCTGTCCCTTGACCAGATTCGCCAGGACTCCGCAACCGCTTTTCAACGCTTCGAAAACCAATTACGTTTACAGGAAGAAAATATCACTGAGGACCAGGAATTGGATGCCACTAAAAAATTAGGCACTCTGTTCCATGTTTTTCGTTCATCAGGTGGCCCCGACAGCCTGCTCTATCCCCTTCGGGAACAGATCATTCACATTATGCAATTGAACCTGCAGGCGATCGACCGAAAAAACCAGTCGGCACAAAAAGAGGCCACCAATGCCCGTACAACCATCACCGTAATCTTAACGATCTGCCTGCTGGTGGGATTTACCTTCTTATTCAATTTCCCTTCTCTGGTCGCCTCTCCCATTGCTTCATTGACCGAAGGGATCAAGGCCATTGCCGATAAAAAATACCACAAACGGATCCATCTGGAACGAAAGGATGAGTTTGGCGAACTGGCCAATGCCTTCAACCTGATGGCTGAACGACTGGATCAATATGAACACAGCAACCTGTCACGGATACTATTTGAAAAACAACGGGCCGAAGCGGTGATCAATTCGCTGAAAGATGCCAGTATCGGGATCGATGAAAAAGGCCTTGTACTTTTTGCGAATCAGCAAGCCCTCCATCTATTGGGGATACAGGAATTCGATATCGTTGGAAAAACGCAGGAGGAAGTGCGGGAAAAGAATGACCTGTTCCGATTTCTCCTGCAAGAACAACCCAGTCTGCCATTTAAGATCGTGGTTGAAGGCAAGGAGAATTTCTTTACCCGTGAAATGGTCGAACTCCCTCAAGATGGCAAAAAACCCGGGCTGATCATCATTTTAAAAAATATCACACCCTTTAAGGAATTGGATACGGCCAAGACCCAATTCATGGCCACGATCTCGCATGAACTCAAGACTCCGCCGGCCTCTTCCGATTTTACACTCAAATTGCTGGAGGACGCACGTACCGGTCCGCTTAATACTGAACAGATTCAGCTTGTATCCAATCTCAAAGAAGATAACCGCCGGATCCTTCGGATCTTAAGCGAACTACTCGATCTGAGCCAGGTAGAAAGTGGAAAGATCGAACTCAACATTGCCCCCATTTCCCCCACCGATATGATCGAGGAAGCCCGTATGGCCATTCTGAATACGGCCAACCAAAAGAATATCCGCGTAGATGTATCCCTGGCAGCGGATCTTCCCCTTGTGAAGGCCGATAAGGAAAAAGCAGGGTGGGTCCTGAACAATTTTTTGACCAATGCCATCAAATACTCCCCACCGGATGATAATATCCAGATCAGTTGCCGCCGGGACGGTGACCGGGTGGAGATCGGTGTCACCGACCATGGCTCAGGCATTGAAGAAGGATTCCAGGGCCGCATTTTTGATCGTTATTACAAGGTTCCCGGCAAAAATGCCGTTAAAGGCACCGGATTGGGACTGGCCATCAGCAAAGACCTCACGGAGGCCATGGGTGGCGAGATCGGGGTCCGGTCACAACTTGGCCAGGGCAGTTATTTTTACTTTCGGTTAAAGGTGGCAGAAAAGGCATAATGCAGTACATTTGCACGACTTTTAATCATCCTGCACCATGAGTATTCTTGTAAATAAAAATTCCCGGATCCTTGTCCAGGGTTTCACCGGATCAGAAGGCAGTTTCCACGCTACCCAGATGATCGAATATGGCACCAATGTAGTAGGTGGCGTAACCCCTGGTAAAGGCGGAACCACGCACCTGGATAAACCCGTATTCAATACGGTTGCGGATTGTGTGAAACAGACCGGGGCCAATGTCAGTATCATTTTTGTCCCACCGGCCTTTGCCGCCGATGCCATCATGGAATCGGCCGAAGCAGGGATCGAACTCGTGGTCTGTATCACCGAAGGAATCCCTACCCAGGATATGGTGAAAGTGAAGAACTTTTTACTCGGAAAAAATACCCGTCTGGTCGGCCCCAACTGTCCCGGGGTGATCACCGCCGGTGAATGTAAAGTGGGCATCATGCCCGGGTTTGTATTCAAAGCCGGACGTATCGGTATCGTTTCCAAATCGGGCACCCTCACCTACGAAGCCGCCGATCAGGTAGCAAAAGCCGGATTGGGAATTTCCACTGCCGTAGGTATCGGTGGCGACCCCATTATCGGAACCACTACCCGCGAAGCTGTTGAACTCTTTATGAACGATCCCGATACCGATGGTATCGTCATGATCGGTGAGATCGGAGGTGGTATGGAAGCCGAAGCCGCTAATTGGATCAAACAATCTGGCAATAAAAAACCGGTGGTAGGTTTTATCGCCGGACAAACCGCTCCTCCCGGTCGTCGTATGGGACATGCCGGTGCCATCATTGGTGGCGCGGATGATACCGCTGCCGCTAAAATGAAGATCATGGCCGAATGTGGCATTCATGTGGCACAAAGCCCGGCAGATATCGGGAAAACAATGGCAACAGTCATTTCCAAGAAATAATTTCACTGTAAGAACAATAATTTCACCGCAGAGAACAAGAGGGCGCGGAGATACGCAGGGACTAAAAACAAACATAAAAATAGCTGGTGACTACCTTGGTCACCAG
>JANRLV010000013.1:0-3205 GCA_033762195.1 Chitinophagaceae bacterium
CGAAAACCAGGAACCGGGATGTTGACAGACTACCTGAATAATCCGGATTACGATATAGCCAATTCCTATGTAATCGGTGACCGCATTACCGATATACAACTGGCCAAAAACCTTGGATGCAAGGGTATTTGGCTCAATCTGGATTCGACCCTGGGACAAGGGGAGATAAAAGATAAAGCCGAGGAATTGCGAGGCAGTACGGTGGCGCTTGAAACCACCGAGTGGAGTGAGATATATGCCTTTCTGAAATTGGGCACCCGGCAGGGGGTACATGAACGCAATACCAGTGAGACAAAGATCAGGATCGACATGAACCTCGAAGGCTCCGGGAGGTCCTTCATATCCACCGGTATTGGTTTCTTTGACCATATGCTTGACCAGGTGGCCCGGCATGGAAAGATCGACCTGGATATAAAAGTACAGGGCGACCTGCATATTGACGAGCACCATACCATTGAGGATACGGGCATTGCCCTGGGGGAACTAATGGGCCGACTACTCACCGATAAACGCGGCATGGAACGATATGGATTTGCGCTCCCGATGGATGAGGCTGATGCCAAAGTGTTGATCGATTTTGGAGGGCGGAACTGGATCGTGTGGAAGGCGGAATTTAAACGGGAGAAGATCGGGGAAATGCCAACAGAGATGTTCTTTCATTTCTTTAAATCATTCTCCGATGCAGCCCGATGCAATCTGCATATTGAATGCCAGGGGGAGAATGAACACCACAAGATTGAAGCCATTTTTAAGGCCTTTGCCAAAGCCATCCGGATGGCAGTGAAACGTGACCCGATGAGTAATTACCTGCCAAGTACAAAGGGGGTGCTGTAGATGTGCTGGTAGTCAGAGGTCCGGACTCCGGTCCCCCGACCCCGGACTTCTCAAATAAAATTTGTTTTTCTGATTAACCATCACCATATTTGCAATATGCAACAAGTCAATAACAAACAGTGGTGGTGGCATACAAACTCTTCCGGGGTCATGTAATGTCATAACTGTGTTTGTCATAACATAACTAGGCCCCGCAAATTTGCGGGGTTTTTTATTTTATTCAAATGAAGAAGATCAGGATAGAAACAACGGGTAAGCGACTGCTGGCGGATGTATATACACCGGTAGGTATCTACCTGCGTCTGCGCGACCGGTTCAGGGATACCATTCTGTTGGAAAGCACCGATCATCATGCGGCAGAGAACAGTTATTCGTTTATCTGTATCAATGCGATCGCGGGAATAGAAGTGCTCGATGCCCAGCGGCTTGAATTCAAATTGCCAGGGCTTCCGCCCGAAACCCGTACCATCAAAGACCCATTGGAGGTTCCCGGTATGATCGGTGAATTCACAGATAGGTTTGATGCGGCTATACCTCCTGTTAAGGAGGGTCGATTTGCCCAGGGCCTTTATGGATATACTTCTTTTGATGCGGTCCAGTTTTTTGAATCTGTCAAACTTACTCATGCCCCGGCTGCAGGGGTAGGACTTCTTCGTTATCGTCTTTACCAGTATGTGATCGCGTTTAATCATTTCCGGGATGAATTGATCCTTTGCGAGAATCAGGTGGCTGGATTAGAATCGGAAGCCGGATTGATCGAATCACTGATCCGTAACCGGGATGTACCCGCTTTTCCCTTTAAAACCCGGGGTGCCGAATCGTCAAATATGACCGATGAAGAATACAAGGATATGGTGGAAAAAGGTATCCGGAGCTGTCATCGAGGGGATGTTTTTCAGATCGTATTGAGCCGTCGTTTTGAACAATCCTTTCAGGGTGATGAGTTCAATGTGTATCGGGCCTTGCGCAGTGTGAACCCTTCTCCTTATCTGTTCTTTTTTGACTATGGAGATTATAAACTCTTTGGTTCTTCCCCTGAATCCCAATTGATCGTACAACAACAAAAAGCGATTGTACATCCCATTGCCGGAACGTTTCGCCGTACAGGAGATGATGCGTATGATCAGCAGGAGACAGAGCGGTTGCTCAAGGATGCCAAAGAGAATGCCGAGCATGTAATGCTGGTTGATCTGGCGCGTAATGACCTGAGCCGGGTTTGTGATGAGGTAGGTGTTGCCCATTACCGGCAGGTGCAATATTATTCCCACGTCATTCACCTGGTCAGTGAAGTGGTGGGTAAGGTGAGGGAGGGGATCCAACCTTATGAACTCCTCGCCAATACCTTTCCGGCCGGTACCCTGAGCGGTGCACCCAAAGTAAAGGCCATGGAACTGATCGATCAGTATGAGCCATCGGCAAGGGGGTATTATGGTGGGGCCCTGGGTTTTCTGGGATTTGATGGTTCATGTAATCATGCCATCATGATCCGTACCTTTTTAAGCCGGCACAATACGTTGATCTGCCAGGCAGGTGCGGGCGTGGTGGCCGCAAGTCAACCGGAATTGGAATTGCAGGAAGTAAACAATAAACTCGGCGCTCTGAAGAAAGCGGTTGAATTAGCCGAAAACCTTCATAAACAATAAGGATGGCATCCATACTCGTTTTTGATAATTACGATTCGTTCACGTATAATCTGGTTCACCTGGTTCAGAAGATCATTCATGGAAAAGTGGATGTGTTTCGGAATGATCAGTTGCCACTGGAAAAGGTAAAGGCCTATGACAAGATCATTTTATCTCCCGGCCCTGGTATTCCGGAAGAAGCGGGTTTGCTTCTGCCGCTGATCCGTGAATATGCGGCTACTAAATCCATGTTGGGAGTTTGCCTGGGTCATCAGGCCATTGGACAGGCATTTGGTGGAAACCTGATCAACCTATCCACCGTGTACCATGGTGTTGCCACACCGATTACAGTTACCCAACCCAGGAGTCCGCTTTTTAATGGATTGCCAAAAACCCTGGAAGTGGGAAGGTACCATTCCTGGGTTGTAAGTGAAGAGGGATTCCCTGCTGATTTGGAAATAACAGCCCGCGATGAGAACGGACTGATCATGGCACTGCAACACCGCCAATATGATGTGCAGGGTGTACAGTTCCACCCCGAAAGCGTATTGACACCAATGGGCGAAGAACTAATGAGAAACTGGGTGAAGTTGTAAAGGCTTAAAACAAACAGCTAAAAGCTAATAGCTGTTGAAAAAAATAATTACGATAAAAATGAAAAAAATCTTACAGTACCTCTTCGAACACAAATCCCTTGACCGGGCTACGGCCAGGGAGGTATTGGTGAATATTGGCAAAGGGGTTTATAA
>JANRLV010000014.1:0-15180 GCA_033762195.1 Chitinophagaceae bacterium
ATATAACCACCGCCGCCACCACCGCCAGGACCTTCTGCCTCACCGGTAAGGTAAATCTGATTACCCCCCACACCGCCTGTGGCCGACATGCTGATACCCGTAATTGTACCCTGTGACATTACCTGAATGGCACCACCGCCACCAGCACCGCCACCCGCATCAATATAGGAACCACTGGTAGAGTAACCATTTTGCCCGTTGGCTAAAATGCTACCCGTACCGGAGATACTACCATTACAAAGAAGGAAGACGATACCACCGCCATTTCCGCCATTACCACTCGCGAGGTTGTTACCGTCACCGGCACCACCACCGCCTCCTAAAAAAAGACGTGTATTACCGCTATAGTCTAACGGACGGCCACCAAACCCACCAATGTTCTTACGGCTGTCGCCACCCCAGATAGCATTCCCTGGACCATTGGTCAGGGCATCCTGGTTGGAACTGGAGAAGGAATAACCTCCACGTCCTCCGCCAACCGAAACATCGGTGGAGAAACCAACATACTCCAATTCCCAGGCAGCTGCCCAACCCGAACCGGTATTCTTGACACCCGTTCCGTTATAAGGAGTTAAAAGTCCATTCGTACCTGCATTGGAACCACCGCCACCACCGGCGTTATGGCCATTACCACCACCACCGCCATTAGCGGGGGCTCCGCGACCTAAGGAACCACCTAAACTTTCATAATCGGTTTGGTTACCGACAATACTTTCTCCTTTTGCCGCATCATTATTCACCGAAGAACTACTGACATATACTGTGTTATTGGCACTTCCCGAAGCGATGGATACATTATTTACGTCTACCCCACCCCGAAAGCCGATCTCGGAAGCCGATATACTACCATCCAGCGTAGTATTATTATACATCTCCAGGGCAACGATACCACCCGTGGTACCATTCCAGGGATTTCCAGTTATGGTTACTCCACTTGCCACTGAAAGCGTGGTTAATCGGGGAATGCGGACAACCTGTGCCCGGTTCCGTCCACTCTGTGTATAGCTACGCGTTAACCCGTCACAGAAATAAATGGTATTTCCCGAAACATTATAGACCGTTTTCAACTCATAGTTTCCGGTATTATTATAATTCAGGATCGTACCATAACTACTGTTATTGGTAGTGGTAATATCCGCACCCTGCATTTGAATGATCAGGACAAGATCACCATTGCTCAAGGCATCATTGGCAAAAGGGTTCACCGATTTGGCAAAGGAAAGCGAGCCATTGAGTTCGCTCATATCACTCACCGTGAGGGAAAACGCGCCCGCAGAAACAGAGGCGCCCAGGGCAGAATACCTGTTCAGTACATAAGAACCAGCTGTGGTATAAGATTCCGCACCGTCCCGGCCTTTATAAAGTTGAGAATATGTATTGGTGGAAAAACCAAACACAGATGCGCAGACAATGACCAATTTGGCCAGGCTGCGGTATTGCAGCGTTTTCACTTTCATGATCAGGGTATTACGAATTAAAAACTTAGTATCAATAGCTCTTCACCGGATCTGGACCTTGGTTCCCGAAGCGTCTCGGGGTTTTCACTAACGAGAACAAAAATATACTTGGTTTTTTTACTATGCAAGTTTTGCGAGAAAAACTACGTAAAATAATACGTATTTTCTCCTATTTTATTTCTAAGGTGTTGATAGTAAGCAAAATAAAAAGGTCCCCGCAAGGGGGACCTTTTCTCAAAAGCAATTGGTTCTAAAAAAATTATTGAAGGGTGACCTTATAAGTATGGGTATTTCCGGCTTCAACTACCTGTACAATGTATAAACCACGTTGCAAGGAGCTGGTAGAGAGTTCGGTGCGGTTGGATACCACATTACGGCGGCTTTCCAGTACCTGACCGGCGGCGTTATACAACAGGATGTCAACACCACGACCAGGATCTCCTGCCAGGTTGACCACTATGGATTCACCGGCGGATAATAAGGTGGGGCGAACATCGACGGAAAGTCCTTTTCCAAAACGAACAAAGGCTACCCGGCTATATTCGAAACGGCCATCACGGTCAACCATTTTCAACCGATAGTAACCGGTGGTCAATCGGCGGCCAACATTTACATCCGCATAGGTATAGGAACCTGCTGCACCATTATTTCCAGCCACCAGTCCGATTACTTCAAATGATCCGGTTCCGGAGGCAGAACGTTCGATCTCAAAATGATCAAAATTCACCTGGGCTTCGGTTTCCCATTGCAGACGTGCATCATAACCAACAGCCTTCGCGGTAAAGCCGGTCAGGTTAACAGGAAGGGTGGCCAATGCCAATGAGCCTACCGCGCCGATACCCATCCATTGTTGATTGGGGTTGGCAGGCGATTGTGCTCCACATGAATAAACAACCGTAAAGGATTTCACATTTTGGTTGCCAAAAGTGACGGTGGCATAATTGAGGTCAAAGAAAATATTATCCGCATTTCCCTCGAGAACGTTGTTATTGGCTCCACTCACCGCTTGGTAAGAAGCCGGGAGGATCAAGGGATAAACATTCTGACCCGCATTGTTAACACCCACGATCGTGATACGATCATCCCAACCTACGCCTGTATTCTGGTCCACGTCATACAGACGAAAGTTCACACCGATCAAAGGCGTGCTGAGTGTAAACGAGTAGGTGAGTGAGTTGGCTGATGATGTCCAATCCACCTGAGTGGTAAGCTCAGCCACATTGAAAGCGTTGTAGCTCGGGCGGTTGTTGATAAACTGGGGATTGCCGGTTATCTGAAGATTCAGGGTTACACCGGCTGATGTATTGCTAAAAGTCAAGGCGCCGTTGGGATAACCTGCCCAACTAAACTGGGGTTGAGCAAAGACTGCCAAACCCATTCCCATAAAAAGAACAAACAGAAATGAACGTAGATTTTTTTTCATACCACATATTTAATGACAAATGATAATACTGCCTTCAGGGGGTATCAGTGGTATTTCAAAAAGGGAGGGGATCAGGTTCTCAGGTAGAAAAATGGAAGTGGGTTACAAAAATAGTCGGCTTTTCTTTTCTACAAAATGATCGTACCTAAATTATTACCTCTTTTTTAAATAAAAAAAGGCCCCGCCTTTGGCGGAGCCCCGATTGGTATTAAAGACGAGCTTAACCTATTGTAAAACAATCTTTTCTGTAGTTACCCCTTCGTCGCCGCGCAACCGGACCACATAGAGCCCGGCTTGCCAGCCCTGGGTGGAAATCTCCAGGCTTGCCTGTTGGATGGACTTTTTCTGATAGATCAACTGGCCATTCAGGTTCCAGACTTCAATATCCCAACCCCTGCCCAGATCACCAGCCCGATTGATCGTTACGGATTGTCCGGCCAATAAAAGATTGGGTCTGATATCGGTGCTAACCCCTTTTGCAAAACGAACCAGGGCCACCCGGCTATAGGTAAATTGTCCATCCCTGTCTACCAACTTCAACCGGTAATAGCCGGAGGTCAGTCTTCGGGCCACATCGCGGTCCATATATTGATAAGAACCTGCAGATGCGTTATTCGAAGGAATAACGGCGATGCGTTCAAAATTTCCGAAACCCGAACCGGAACGTTCCACTTCGAACTGAAGGAAATTGATCTGCGCTGCAGTCTCCCATTCCACTCTTGCATCATTTCCAGCTACGGTGGCCACAAAGCGGGTAATGGTTACCGGTAATGTGGAAGTAAAAGGTATGGTGATCGTAGCCGGACTAGTATCTTCTAATCCTGCATTATCGATACCTGCATAAGCGACCGTTATATCAAGCACCCCATCGATCGGATCGTATTCAATGGTTTGGGTAGGTTCACCCAACGCATTGGTAGGAATAGTGACACCTGCACCAGGCCAGGTACCTGAGGTATAAGTGATACCATTGATCGTAATGGAAGTAACGTTGCCGGGGAAAGCTGTGATCCGAACGGAGGTAACAGTACCACCATCAGGGTCAGGTGCGGCAAAGGCCGATGGCGGAAGGATAAGCGTAATGGTGCCTCCGGGGTTGACCTGATTCGGTTGGGTATTATCGGTACTGGAAGGAGTTCTTTCAATGCCAAAATTCACATTGGTAACATTGCTTGTGCCAACAGTAACCGATTGTGTGCCATTCGGGCTGAGGTCATTGCCTGCACCGGTACCCACGTTTTCACCGGTAAACACCCAACCCGAAGGAAGTGCGTTGGCACCCGGTGTTGCGCCGGTGGCCAATTGCGTTGTGCTGATCCGAACACTATAAGTGGTTGAGTTCAGCAATGCCGGAAAAGTATAGCTTCCATCCGGTTGAACGGCTATTGAGGAAATCACTTTATTGCTAACCGGATCCACCAGGTTCACATATAAGGGACTACCCCCAGGTGAGCTGGTGGCTGTGCCATTCACGGTAGCATCCGTTAAACCATTCAGGTCATTATAAATATTCCCACTCAGGGAAACGGTACTTCCCTGGAAATAACCACCACCCGCCATCATATCCAAACCACCATTGGTACTGGCATCTGTATTGGGCGGAACATTTGTGAGACCCGTAAGGTCCATAACCGCCGTCACATCCGCCGGGAATAAAGAGATACCATAGATGGTGGTACCTGCCGCTATACCTAAACTGGAGAAGGAGATGAATACCCCGGAGATGTTTTGCGATCCAATGTCCTGCTTAGCCCGCAGGTTAACATCGGAACCGGTGCGGCGGCTCATAACCCGGCTGATAATAGCCGGACCAACCGAACCCCAGTTGGCCGTGGTGACCGAAAGCAACGACCCCAGTGTATTGACCGTGTTCGAACCTGTGAGGCTTGTAATGGCTGTTGCTTTGAAATTATCATTTCCGCTCCGCTCATTGATCAGAAATCCTTGCCGCGTGGGGTTGACACAAAGTATACCACCGGTTTTGATCAGGTCAATGCGTTCAATATTTGCCTGTGTAGTGGGTGAATTGGAAAAGGTATTATCAGAACCGCGGTTACAAACAAAACTGTTGATCACACCTTCCATGGTGCTGATATACGAAGGCGCTTAGTAAAGATTATTTCCTGAAGAAGCCGTGTATTCATACAACGCATTGATCGTATCACCTCCGGAAGTAGGATGTCTGTTCACGATCACGGATTCAAAAGGCAATCCACCGGCGCTGGGCATGCGACTATAAGTAACTGCCCCAATGGCAAAACCAGTTACTTCACGCTCCAATCCATTACCTCCCGAATTGGTTTGTCCGTAAAAATGAGTGTAGGTAGTACTCGTGGGATAAGGTGCGGCCGCATTCCAACCCAGATTACTGTTGGAGGAGGTGGTGACCGTTGTATTATTCACGATCGTGTAGGATGTAATAGGTGTTTGGGCTTGGATCACTTGCGTAAAGGCAAGTACAAGCAATAGCATAAGGACATTCCTCATGGGATACCAATTTTGGTTTAAATGATTAATGATGTGTTTGGAAATGGAGGCTCCGGATAGATGGAGTTTGGTACGGTGGCGGGAAAAATCAAGAGGGTACGGATCGTAATTCTCGTTCTTTCCTATGCAAATGTAATTAATATATAAGGGTTAACCCTTAGTGGCAATAAAAAAAGTTGTCCCCAAAAGGAGACAACTTCTTGATTATTTATCTAACGAGTGTTAGGCTTTATACTGGGGAATCAGGGCATTAGCCAGATCCAGCATTTTCTTCAGGCCATCTTCGGGAAGATTACCTTTCTTAAACTCAGCCAGTACATCGGGGAGTTTGTTTTCCATTTCCATCAGGAAATGTTCCTCGAATTCTTTTACGCGTTTTACAGGTACATCTTTGATCAGACCATTTGTACCCAGGTAGATAATGGCTACCTGTTTTTCAACGGCAAAGGGTGAATACTGGGGTTGTTTCAGGATCTCCACGTTACGGGCACCTTTATCCAATACGTTCTTGGTTGCGGCATCGAGGTCACCACCAAATTTGGAGAAGGCTTCCATCTCACGGTAAAGGGCCTGATCGAGTTTCAGGGTACCTGCTACTTTCTTCATCGATTTGATCTGTGCGTTACCACCCACACGGCTCACGGAGATACCCACGTTGATGGCGGGACGGATACCGGAGTTGAAGAGGTTGGTTTCGAGGAAGATCTGACCATCCGTAATGGAGATTACGTTGGTCGGGATATAGGCAGATACGTCACCTGCTTGTGTTTCGATGATCGGCAGGGCGGTCAGGGAACCACCACCTTTCACCAGGTGTTTGATCGAATCGGGTACATCGTTCATGTTGCGGGCCACTCCGTCATCGGAGATCACTTTGGCGGCACGCTCCAGCAAACGGCTGTGGAGATAGAATACGTCACCAGGATAGGCTTCGCGGCCGGGAGGGCGACGGAGCAGCAGGGATACCTCACGGTAGGCCACAGCTTGTTTTGACAGATCATCATAGATGATCAGTGCAGGGCGTCCGGTATCGCGGAAGAACTCTCCAATGGCTGCACCAGCGAAGGGGGCATAGAACTGAAGAGGAGCGGGATCTGAAGCAGAGGCTGCTACGATGATGGTATATTCCATGGCACCTGCATCTTGCAATGTCTTCATCACTCCGGCAATGGTAGAAGCCTTCTGGCCGATGGCGACATAGATACAATAAACAGGTTTGCCTGCTTTATAAAATTCTTTCTGGTTGATGATCGTGTCGATACAGATGGCGGTCTTACCGGTTTGACGGTCACCGATCACCAATTCACGTTGTCCACGTCCAATCGGGATCATCGCGTCAATGGCTTTGATACCTGTCTGCAAAGGTTCTTTTACCGGCTCACGGAAGATTACCCCGGGGGCTTTCCGCTCAAGCGGCATTTCATAACGTTCACCGGTGATGGGTCCTTTTCCATCAATAGGTTCACCCAGCGTGTTTACCACACGGCCTACCATGCCTTCCCCTACTTTGATCGAGGCGATCTGACCGGTACGGCGCACTTTGGATCCTTCTTCGATGTTCCCTGTTTCTCCCATCAATACCACACCCACATTGTCCTCTTCCAGGTTCAGGGCAATGGCCCTTACGCCATTTTCAAATTCTACCAGTTCACCGTAACGCACATTACCCAGTCCGTAAACACGGGCGATACCATCACCCACCTGCAATACGGTACCTACTTCTTCCAGGTCGGCACTGGCATTAAAGTTGCTCAACTGCTGGCGCAGAATGGCACTTATTTCGTCTGGTTTGATCTCTACCATTGTATGAACAGTTTATCTTTTTTTGAATGTTCCTTATCTGACTTTATAAATGAAATCGTTGTTCTCAAATTGGCGGGCAACTTCGCGCAGGTCGTAGGCCACACTGGCATCCACCAATTTGTCCCCTACCTGGATCACAAATCCTCCCAGAATATCCTCGTTCACTTTGGTCTCCAGTTCGATCTTTTTCATTGGGGTTGTGTTCCGCAAATGATCCAGAATCTGTGTTTTCAATGCTTCGCTGGCAGGAACCGCGGTGGTTAATTGAACGGTATAAATATCATTGTGATTTTTATACTGTTGAATAAAGGCGGCAATCACCTCGGGTAAATATCCTTCGCGGTTCTTGGTGATGAGCAAACGGTTGAAGGAGTTAACGGTCACCCCGATTTTTCCGGCTGTAACAGCTTCTACGATCTTCCGCTTGGTCTCATTCTTGATCACCGGGCTTCTCAGCAGGGCGACAAAATCGGCATTGCCCTTGCAAATGACCTGCAGCACTTTCATGTCAGCATACACCTGTTCCAGTTCGCCTCTCTCTAAAGCGAGATCGAGCAGGGATTTGGCGTAGCGTGCGGCGAGACGTGGGTTCAGCATATGCTAATTTGGAAACTTGTGAATTTAATTCAGTTTTACTTCGTTTACGAGGCCGGAGATATGTGCTTCCTGGGCTTCCTTATTCCCTAATTCTCTTCTCAGCACTTTCTCTGTCACTTCGATCACCAGCTTACCCACTTGATTTTTTACATCCGTGAGGGCGGCCATTTTCTGAGCGTTGATCGCGGTCTGCGATTCGCTCATGATCTTATTGGCTTCCAACTTGGCTTGTTCTTTGGCTTCGTTGATGATCCGGTCTTTGGTTTCCCGGGCTTCCTTGAGCATTTGGGCTCTTTCTTCACGGGCCTGGGCCATCAGCGCTTCGTTTTCGCTTTTCAGTTGGGCCATTTCAGCCTTTACTTTCTCGGCAGTAGCGAGTGAATCGGCAATGGTCTGCTCACGGTCTTTCAACCCTTTTACAATCGCAGGCCAGGCATACTTCTTCAGAATGAAGAAAACGATCAGGAAAGCCAGCAGGTTCCAGATGAGCAAACCGGCTTCGGGGATCAGTAGGTCGATGGTCAGTAAAAACATATCGTGATTTCTATAAATTTTAAAAGAGAAAAACTGCATCCGTTGCCCTGTGCGCGGGATGCAGTATTTTTTTAAACGAACATGGCCAGGATACCTGCGATTACCGCAAAGAGGGCAACACCCTCTACGAAGGCGGCGGTCAGGATCATGTTGGCACGAATGTCGTTAACAGCTTCCGGCTGACGGGCGATGGCTTCCACCGCGCCTTTACCAATCTGGCCGATACCAATACCGGCACCGATGGCTGCAAGACCGGCACCTACGGCACCACCTGCGTTAGCCACTGCTTCTAAAAGAAAAAGATCCATAACTGTTTGTTTATAATTAATAATAAATCACATAATTAATGGGCCGCGTGGTCTCCATCATGATGCGCCCCCTCTCTGGCCTGTCCAATGAACACGGCTGTCAGGTTTGTAAAGATGAAGGCCTGGATAAAGGCGACCAAAATCTCGATCATATATATAAATACAGTAAAGGCAATGGATACGGGTGCAAAACCCCAACCAATACCCTTGCTCATATTCGCGAAAATGAAAATCAGGGAAATAAGACAAATGATGATAATGTGACCGGCCAGCATATTGGCGAAAAGCCGTATGATCAACGAAGCGGGTTTGGTAAAGATCGCTCCAATGAACTCAACCAGGGCGATGATGGGTTTCATGGCGCCGGGAACCGGAGGATTGAAAATATGACCCCAATAATGTTTGTTGCTGCTAAACAGGATCACGATCAGTGAAATGATCCCCAACACCGCGGTAAAGGCAATATTGCCGGTTACGTTGGCAGAACCGGGTATCAACCCGAAAATATTGTTGATGAGAATAAAGAAAAAGATGGTCAGCAAATACGGCAGGTATTTAGCATATTTATCACCCAGGTTGGGTTTGGCCACTTCATCCCGTACAAAGGTCACCACCGGCTCAATGGCATTTTGCCATCCTTTGGGTGAGGAACTAACACCAGTGCCGCTTTTATATCGTTTGGCAATGGAGGTCATCAACCAAACAAGAATGATCAGGGCGATGAACATTTGCACTACGTTACGGCTAAGGGAAACATCCAGCACTTTTACGGTTTCGTCGGGAGTTACGCCATCTTCTTTTACGGCAATGACTTTACCATGAGAAAGACGATACCCTTTATAGGCTTCATGTCCGTGATGAAATTTGGAAGACATGAACACATCCAATCCGCGTTGAGGAGAATAAAGAATCACTGGCAGGGGAAGGGTTACGGGGTGCTTTTCACCATTCTTTCCGGGCAGGTCCATGAAATGAAACTCATGGGCATTTAATACGTGGTCAAAAATCACTTCCTGGGCATTGAAAGCGCCCTTCTTTTCTTCAGCATGTTCGGTCTTGGGAGCACCGGTATCATGCCCTTCCTCGTGACCATGATCTTGGGCACGGGTGACACCCGGAAAAACCACCAAAAAAACGCTGAAAGCCGCTACAGTAAAGGATTTTAGTAATCTCGACATCATACCCATCCCAAAATTTGGCGCAAAGATAGGGGTCGGAGGTGTAAATGCCGAAAAAATGGGAAAAACGTTTTGGGCGGGAGAGGCGAAGAGTGAGTTTCGTGAGACGTGAGGCGTGAGGAGTGAGGAGTGAATGGTGAATAGTGAATGGTGAATAGTGAGTGGTGGATGCAGTAATAGGTTATAAGTTATTGATTTTTAGAGGTAGACTCGACAATACACCGTACTACGTTCACTATTCACCATTCACTATTCACTATTCACTATTCACCTCTCACGCCTCACGTCTCACGAAACTCACGTCTCACGAAACTCACCTCTCACGCCTCACGCCTCACGTCTCACGAAACTCACACCTCACGCCCCACAACCCGCTGTTTCTCAAACTGTAACTGGTAAAGCCGGTGGTAATACCCACCTTTATTCAATAACTCATCATGCGTGCCCATTTCCCTTACTTCCCCCTTATCCATCACCAGGATCAGGTCGGCGCGGCGGATGGTGGAAAGACGGTGAGCGATGATGATGGAGGTACGTCCGGAAATGAGTTTTTCGGTAGCCTCCTGAATCAGTTGCTCACTTTCCGTATCAATTGATGAAGTGGCTTCATCCAGGATCAGGACGGCCGGATTGTACAATAAAGCCCGGATAAAGGACAAGAGCTGTCGTTGACCCAGGGACAGGGTGGCCCCTCTTTCCCGTACATTATAATCGTACCCTCCGGGCAGGCGCAGGATAAAATCGTGCATGCCGATGAGTTTGGCAGCTTCCACGACCCTTTCACGGGGTATTTCCGGATTACGCAGGGTGATATTATCCATAATGGACCCGGAAAAGAGGAAAACATCCTGTAATACAACACCAATTCTGGCCCGTAGGGCATCCAATTTATATTCCCGGATATCTACTCCATCCAACAAGATCCTGCCCTCCCCTGTTTCATACATGCGGTTGAGCAAACTGATGATCGTGGTCTTTCCACTACCGGTATGCCCCACTATGGCTACTGTTTTTCCGGGTTCGGCCTGAAAGGAAACCCCCTTTAACACCGGTTTGCCGGGTACATAGGAGAATCCGACTTTATCAAACTCGATCCTTCCTTCCACCTGGGCCGGGGCATGTTCACCCTCATTTTTAATGAAGTCATCATTGTCGAGCACCTTGAACACCCTTTCTCCGGCCACCATACCCATTTGCAACACATTGAATTTATCGGCGATCACCCGGAGTGGTCGAAAGATCAGGTTCAAACAAAGGATAAATGCCATCAGGGTTCCCTGGCGGTTCTCTCCGAGATCCAATGCCTGGTGGGAGGTTTTCCAGACCACCAATCCGATGGCCGAGGCCAATATGATCTCTACGATAGGAAAGAAAATGGAATAGGCAAAGATGGCATGGATATTCGCGTTGCGGTGTTCCTTATTGATCTTCCTGAATTTCCCAAACTCTCTTTCTTCCGCTGCAAAAGCCTGAACCACCGCCATACCCGTCAGGTGTTCCTGTACAAAGGCATTGAGTTGGGCTACCGCATTGCGTACCCGATGGAAACTCTTGTTCACCGAATTCTTAAAATAATAGGTGGCCAAGATAAGTAGGGGAAATGGGATCAGCGCCACCAGGGTCAGTTTCCAATCTGCCCAAAACATATAACCTAATACACAAATGATAGATAACAGGTCGGCAATGATAGGAATCAGGCCATCGGCAAAAACATCATTGATCCGTTCAATATCATCCACAGTACGAGTGGTGAGCGTGCCGATCGGTGTTTTGTCAAATTGAGACAGGTTCAGGTGGAGTACCTTATTGAATACTTTTACCCGCATGTCCTTTACCACCGATTGGCCCAGCCAGGCGGTTATATAGGTAAACCAAAACCGGATAGCGGTTTCCACCAGCAATAAGCCTATCTGGATCACGGTGATCAGGATCAATCCTTCCACCAATCGCCCGGCAATATATTTATCAACTGTTTGCTGAATAAGAATGGGGCGTATGGGCGTAAATATCGCCAACACAATGGCCAATACCACTGACAACCAAAACCGTCTCTTGTACGGTGAGGCAAAATGCATGATCCTCCGGAGGAGGCTTAAATCAAGCAGACTTTTGGATGTAGTTGAAGACACGGAAGGATTTGAGAATTTGAAATTAATCCATTTACCCTTTAGCCATCGCAATACGATAACCCTTTATAAATATCGCTCCCAGGTTCTTATAGGGAGGGATATAGTCATCAAATTTTTCGCGCGCGGCCGCATTCTTGCTAAATCGAACGGAAAGACGCTGCCACATACCGATCCAGTCAATATCCTTACCGGCCAACAGACTGGTATTGATCTCTTCCAGGATGGGTTCGTTCACTGATTTTGTACCCACCTGCTTGGAAGAAATGATATGTGCATCGCTACTGATGGAAAGAACATCATTCAGGTTATTATACCCACCACAGGAACCCAGCACGACTATACCCGCTGAAGGAGCCAGTTTCTCCAGTGTGGAGGGCAAATGGTAACTATGCCCCCGGTGAATGACCACCGTAGGATGCAGATTGTTGGCCTTGAGGTACTCGCCCAATCGAATCTGCGCCTGTTCATCCGGATCATCATCCCCCAGTTTGGGTTTATTGGCAAAGATCCAGACCGATTTTCCTTTTACCGATTTGATCGTGACCCAGTAGTCATTCTCACTGATGCTCCAGTCTGGTTTGCCTTTGAACATGGCCATGAAGTTGATAAAGGACAATTGTCCATCCTGATCTTCATCTCCATAAAAAAATACTTGTTGGATAACACGCGCGGAATCATCCGACAGCATATCATAATTCACGGTATAGACTGGCGGAATCCCTAATTCTTTGGAAAGATCAATGGGCTTGGTAGAATCGGCCGAAAGAAAAAGTTTGTACAACAGGTCATAGATCACCATGCCCCGGCGGTTATTGGCGTTGAAATTCTTCCGGTAATTGATCTTTACATTGGTGATCATATCCTCGGCCACGGTTTTATTTGTTTCCGAGATGCTCCCATAGGAGTCGGCCACATCCACTCCTTCTTCCAATCCTTCTCCATTTTCCAGACCGTTGACAAAGGCGGTCATCAGCGTTTGTGCATCATTGTGATCCGGAAAAGAACCCAGAAAATCGCTCAACGTATTGTACCCTGCCGCCATCTTGATGAATTTCCGGAATTTATCAAAGCGCACCAGTTTAAGCAGGGAATCGGGACGGTGATTTACTTTGGCCATCATCAGGGGATAGACGCCTTTTACATAGCTGGAGGTATATATTTCCCCATCACTAAGAACAGCGAGATAATATAATTCCTGTGCATTGAGTGACTGTAATACCCTGAAGCGAACTGCATCGGGTTGGTCGTGCAACCCATTGATCACATTGATATAAACATCTGTGGCTTTTTTCTTCAACATATCCGCCAATGCCTTAAAACCATAGGTGGTATCTCCAGCAATGGCCCTTTCCACATAATCAATACGTGTTCTTACCAGAAGTTTGTAATACTCTTCCGCATTATTCTTAACGGCGTCAACCTCGCGTTGGCTCACTTTGCCTTTGATGATATTGTCGAGAAAAGGGAAATACAATTGCCCGCTTCCTCCGCTGACTGCCATCCGGGAAATGGTGCTGATCAGGGGATCTTCCAGTTTCCGAATTCTTGCGCTCAGGGCATTGTTGGCTGAGGCGTAATCGTACAGGCTCATGGGATAGCGATAGGCCGCTACTTTGATCAGGCTGTCGGCATAAGGCAGATCGGGGTACTGCCTCAGTGTAAAGAATATCTGAGATGGGTTGAGTTCACAGTATTTCCGGATGATGATGTTCCGGCAGGCCTTAATGGAGGGGTTCAGATCAAAAGCGGCTGAACGTACCAGCGGCAGGGCCACGGCATAGGGTAGTGATTCCACCAGGCTGTCAAGGGGTTTGTTGTTCCGGTCCCAGGCAATAAATTCCTCATAGGTGGCCAATACCCTGGGCAGGTTAAGGGCTGCCTGTCGCTCGCGGGTCGTATCCGTGTTCAGGTTTTTCAGGATCTCTTCCAAACCCCGGATATACCTCACTTTGACCGGATGGGCATAAATGGTATCCTTTTCAAACTGATATTGAAGGGCATCCACCCGGTTTACCAGGGCTTCGGTGAGGATAAAATCGATCTCTTCATTTCCAGTTGGCTTGTAAAATCGGTCAGCCTGACCGTCGCCAGCCAGGGCCATGGACTGCTGTTTGTCCACAAAATCATGGTACAACGCCCGGCGGATATCCGGCTTCAGGTCCTGGGCAAAAGATGCGACAGGGCCCTTCAGGACCAGGATACAGATAAAACAGGTATAAAGTATTGATTTGGACATACCAAACGAAAGACAAATTTAATACCCTATATCCACTTTTTACTAGTAATCCGGTGGGCAACCCGGTAATTATTAACTTTATATTAAGTCTATGTTATGGGCGACTGGGACAAATCCCATCAAAACAATTTCCTTTAGGTTTGCGCAAACTTTAGCTTCTCATGGCCGAAAAAAAATCCAGAAAGGTATTGATCGCAGATGATGAGCCGGATATTCTCGAGATCCTGAAGTATAACCTGGTCAACGAAGGCTACCAGGTTTTTACGGCAAAAGACGGGGATGAAGCATTGGAAAGGGCCAAATTCGCCCTGCCTGATATGATTGTCCTGGACATCATGATGCCCAAAAAGACGGGGGTGGAAGTTTGCAAGATCCTCCGTTCCCAATCGGCTTTCAAGGAAACCCTGATCTTGTTTCTTACCGCGTTGAGTGACGAGGAAACCCAGATCAAAGGCCTGGAAACGGGAGCCGACGATTATATCAGCAAACCCATTAGTCCCAAGGTCTTTATCAGCCGGGTGAATGCCCTGTTCCGCCGGCTGAATAAATCCGAGGTCAAATTGATCAAAGTAAATGGTCTGACCATTGACCCCGAAAAATTCCTGATCCAATTGGATGGCAAAGAAATCGTTCTTGCCAAGAAAGAATTTGAATTGTTATACCTCCTCGCTTCAAAACCCGGGCGGGTATTCCTCCGCAATGAGATCCTCAGCCAGGTGTGGGGAAATGATGTGATTGTCGGAGACCGCACCATTGATGTACATATCCGCAAAGTGCGCCAAAAACTCGGCATCGATTGTATCCGCACCGTGAAGGGGGTGGGGTATAAATTCGAGCTTTGACCAGGATGGGGTTGGGTGGATGTTGGATTTTGGATGACAGATGACAGATGACAGATGACAGAGGAGAGATGTTGGATGATGGAGAGGGGTGATACTGTTTCGTTTATACTGGCTTTGTTTTCAATATATTTATTTTGACATAGGTCATCCAACATCTCTCCTCTGTCATCTGTCATCTGTCATCTG
>JANRLV010000015.1:0-36683 GCA_033762195.1 Chitinophagaceae bacterium
TTTCTATGATTTAGAGGATAGTGTTTTCAAGGACTGGGAAGGGAAAAAAACGATTTTTTGCGAGGATAGTTTTGCTGACCATTGCCGTTTTGGGTGGAAATTGTGATTTTTTTTTGATTAACTTTGGAGCACCCAGTCTTCAGTTTCGAAGATTATATAATAAAAAATTTACAACTTTTAGAACCCAATCCAAATGAGATAACTCAGGCAAATTGAGTTATCATACTTCAAATCATTATTGAATTTAGGTTAGGTATTAAATCCATAAAAATCAATCCTGCCCATCCTTAAATCCTCAAAATCTTGGTCCAGACGATGAATAAGAAACTTCTCCCCCTCCTTCTCCTCCTCCCCATCCTTTCCCAAGCGCAAAACGAAGATGAACCCACCAAAGGGAAATTCCGTCAGGAAAATATATTCATTGGTACCGCCCTCAACCTGGGTTTTAGCACCGGGGTATTTCAGATCGGGGCCAATCCCGAAATCGGGTATAGCGTCACCAATTGGCTGGATGCAGGGATATCCACAAACATCAATTATACTTCCTTTCGGTATAGTTCGTATAGCGACCGGGTTTTAAATTACGGTGGCGGAACCTTTGTACGTATCTGGCCCGTTCGGTTTTTATTTCTTACCGCTGTACCTGAATATAATTGGATAAAGATTACACGTAAATATCCGAATGGGACACCATCGATTTCTGAAAAGTTCAATGCCAGCAGTGTACTGTTAGGCGCGGGATATGGCAATCGAATTATCGGACAGACCTATTCATACTTCGCCATCATGTTTGATGCATCCCGCAATATTAATTCACCTTACCGCGATGAATTGAATCGTGCCCTCCCGGTATTGCGTGCCGGATTCGCGATCTATCTCAAACCAAAAAGGGAGCGGGAAAATTAAGAAGGGTATTTTACTTATCTTCATTGTGTTGCTTTTGGCGTTTTCCGGGCAACGGGTAATTCCTGTTTTGGATTATTGATAATCCGGAATATCATAGGACAACCATATTTACTGTTTAATTCTATTCCATGAGCTCTGGACTACTCTTTACCTTCGTCATTGGCTATTTTCTGATCTTACTTGGTGTAGCCTGGTATACGTCCCGCAAATCCGATAATGATTCTTTCTTTATTGGCAACCGGAGTTCAAACTGGATGCTGGTAGCCTTTGGTATGATCGGTACGTCTTTGTCCGGGGTCACCTTTGTCAGTGTACCCGGTGGGGTGGGTACAGGAAACTTTTTTTATTTCCAGGTAGTGTTAGGCTATTTGCTGGGATATCTCGTGATCGCATTTGTATTGTTGCCCCTGTATTATAAAATGAACCTGACCAGTATCTACACCTATCTGGAACAGCGGTTTGGTATTCAGGCTCACAAGGCCGGGGCCTTTTTCTTTATTCTTTCCCGAACGATCGGCGCTACCGCCCGGCTCTATCTGGTCATTATCGTACTGCAACTATTTATTTTAGATAAACTGGGGATTCCCTTTGTGGCTACGGCCCTAGTCATCCTGGTGATGATCCTGCTCTATACATTTGAAGGGGGTGTCAAGACCATCATCTACACCGACACTTTGCAAACCACCGGTATGCTGGTGGGTTTGGTGGCCTGTATTCTCGTCATCACCCGTTCCATGGATACTGACCTGGGAGGTATGTTTCAAATGATCAATGAAAAAGGGTATTCCCGCATTTTTAACTGGGACGTGAATTCAGGATCCTTTGCCGTAAAACATATTTTGGGAGGTATGTTCATTGCCATTGCCATGACGGGTCTTGATCAGGAAATGATGCAAAAGAATATCAGTGTAAAGAACCTGGGCGATTCGCAAAAGAACATGATGACCTTTACTGCGATCATGATGCTGGTAAATTTCATGTTCCTGGTATTGGGAGGGATATTGTATGTCTATGCCGGCAGCAAAGGAATTCAAACTGCACCGGATGATCTGTTTCCCACGATCGCGTTGAGTCCTGAATTCAGTGGCTCCATTGGCATCATCTTTATCATTGCATTGATTTCAGCGCTTTTTCCCAGTGTGGATGGGGCCATCACCTCGCTCACCTCCTGTTTTTGTATCGATATTCTGGGGTTGAAAAAAAGCACTGCCTCTGAGAAAGCAAAAAAGAACACCCGGTTAAAGGTGCATATCTCTTTTGCTATCCTGTTCTTCCTGCTGGTCCTTATTTTCAAAGCCATCAATGATAAACTCATCATTGATTTCATCCTCAAATTCGCGGGTATCACCTATGGCCCGCTCTTAGGTCTGTTTGCCTTTGGCATTCTAACCAAGCGCGTACTCAATCCAAAACTCATTGTATGGGTATGCATCATTGCCCCCTTACTGGCCATGGGTATTGATATGCTCAGCAGCCCTGAGTGGTACGAAAAGAAACTCCATGTTTCCCTGGGTCTCCAATCCCTCTCGGATTCCGTGTTCAGGGGGTATAAGATCGGGTATGAGTTAATCATTATCAATGGGTTATTTACATTTTTAGGGTTGTGGATGATATCAAAAAAAGCACCCATATCAAACTAAATATTTGATTTTCACGTTATTTACTTTCTGTCCCGGTGCCTCTGTGGTTTTTTACCACAGTGGCACAGAGACAAAGAGAAAAAACAGCTTCTTGACATTATGAATGATACACTAAAGAAATCCAAACAGAGAAACTGGACCGAATCCAAAGCCCATTCCAGCTGGCAAATTTTCAAGATCATGGCCGAGTTCGTCGATGGCTTTGAAGCCCTCGCCAAGATAGGCCCCTGTATATCCATCTTCGGTTCTGCCCGTACACAACCCGGTAGCCCCTATTATGACCTGACCGTGGAGGTAGCTAAACGATTATCCGAAGAAGGCTTTGGCATCATCACAGGCGGTGGCCCCGGCGTTATGGAGGCAGCCAATAAAGGCGCTCAATTAGGCGGGGGAAAATCGGTTGGTTTGAATATCGATCTCCCGTTTGAGCAACATGCCAATGACTATATTGACAAAGCCGCTAATCTGGACTTTGATTATTTCTTTGTCCGTAAGGTTATGTTCACCAAATACTCGCAGGGTTTTATCATGATGCCCGGTGGTTTTGGTACCATGGATGAATTCTTTGAAGTGGCCACATTGATCCAAACAGGAAAGATGTTGCGTGTACCCCTGGTGCTCGTAGGCACAGCCTATTGGGGAGGCTTGATGAAATGGATCGAAGAAGTGATGCTGGCCAAGGAGAATAATATTTCGTCTGAAGACCTGGCCTTGCTGAAAGTTGTGGATACGCCGGCGGAAGTGGCGGAGTATGTATTACAGTATTACAACAAGCACGCTCTTCAACCGAATTTCTGATTTATTGTTTCGCGCAGCCTTTGCATCGGTTATAGCGGCTTGAAACTTCAATAGCTACAATCCTTGTATTTTTGCAAAAAACAAGGATTTGGATCTGATCTCTTCTTTAGTTGAGCAGTATGCTTTGAAATATACCAGCCCCGAAGATCCGGTACTGGTGGAGCTGGACCAGTTCACCAGATCGTACCATGCAGAACACCACATGCTTAGTGGCGCCCTGCAGGGAAAATTTCTGGAAATGGTCAGCCACATGATCCGTCCGAGAAGGATATTGGAGATCGGCACTTTTACGGGATACAGTGCCCTCTGTCTGGTGAAAGGGCTATTATCCGATGGGCATTTACATACAATAGAGAAAAGGGAAGAAGAAGCCGTGGTGGCCCGTCGTTTCTTTGCCAAAGCAGGCAAAGAGGATCAGATCACCCTGCATGTGGGCGATGCAAAAACCATCATTCCCACGCTAAAGGAGGACTGGGACCTTGTATTCATTGATGCCGATAAACCCGGCTATATCGAATATTTTAACTTGATTTTTCCCCAACTCCGGACAAACGGCTTTATTTTAGCAGATAATATATTCTTTCATGGGCAGGTATTGGAGGAGGAAGTCAAAGGAAAGAATGCCAAAGCCATCCAGGCCTTTAATGAATTTATAAACGAACAAACCGGGATCGATAAGACCATCCTCACCCTGCGTGACGGATTGTTCCTGATCCGCAAATGCTGAATTCGTGAAAAAGATCCTGTTACTGACCTTATTGATCGGTGGACTCATCGAACTCCGGGCACAAAGCCGGGAAGAGATCATCCGGCAATATATTGACACCTATAAGGAACTGGCTATAGAAGAAATGCTCCGCACCGGTGTTCCTGCCTCGATCAAACTGGCACAAGGGATTCACGAGACAGAAGCCGGACAAAGTGTGCTGGTGCAGAAGTCAAACAACCATTTTGGGATCAAGTGCAAATCTACCTGGACCGGTGAGCGTGTCTCCCACACGGATGATGCCCCCAATGAGTGTTTTCGAAAATATCCTTCCGCCATTGATTCCTATCGTGATCATTCCAATTTCCTGAAAGGGAATACCCGCTATGCCTTTTTGTTTGACCTTGATCCGGAGGATTATCAGGCCTGGGCCTATGGATTGAAAAGAGCAGGATATGCCACCAATCCACGCTATTCACAAGTGATCATCAAACTCATTGAAGATTTTCAATTGAATGATTATACCTTGATCGCCTTAGGCAAAATGGACCGTGGGGCACAATGGGTCAATAATGAGATCCCCGTGAAAGAACAGGAGGAGCAAACCCCTCCGGTGGTGACCGAACAGGAAGTCACAGAAGCTCCTGCTGTGGTGGAACCCGAGATCAGTTATCCCGAAGGTGAATTCAAATTGAATGAGACCCGGGTGGTATTTGTCAGGGCCGGTACACCCCTCTTAGGCATTGCTGAACAGTACGGGCTGCCCCTGGCCCGGATCTATGAATTCAATGAATTGCCTGTAAAAGACCTGGTGGAAAAAGACCAGCTGATCTATCTTCAGCGTAAGCGAAAAACAGGAAATGACATCACGCATATCGTGAAACCTGGTGAGACCCTTCATTCCATTGCCCAGACCCAGGCTATTCGTCTGGCCAGCCTCCTTGAGTACAATTATTTGGGGTATGGTATGCAGCCGGCTCCTGGAGAAATCCTTTATCTTCGGGAAAAGGCGCCGGCACAACCCAAACTGGTCAGGCGCTGATTTCAACCACACATTAATGCCCACGTATGTCGCTCATCAAGGTACACGATAAGCAATTCAAACCTTTTTTATCCGAACAAGAGATACATGCCCGTATCGCCGAACTCGCGGAGAGCCTGAACAAGGATTATGCGGGGAAACGGCCACTCTTTATCGCGATCCTCAATGGGTCTTTTATTTTTGCCGCCGATCTTTTTAAATCGATCAGTATTGAAGCCGAGATCTGTTTCATCAAACTCGCTTCCTATAAAGGCACTTCCTCCTCAGGTCAGGTGATCACGGCCATTGGCCTGGATGTGGACCTCATCAACCGGGATGTGATCATTCTGGAGGATATTGTAGATACCGGGAAAACCCTGAATGAGTTTTTACCCAAACTGCACCACCAGCAGCCCGCCTCATTGAAGATCGTGGCCTTGCTCCACAAACCCGAAGCGGCAGTCTTCCCGATCAAAATCGACTATACCGGTTTCTCCATCCCCAACCGATTTGTGGTGGGTTATGGGTTGGATTATGACGGCCTGGGCCGAAATATCCGCGAAATCTATCAGTTAGCGGAATAAGTGAGTAAGAGCTAAATACTGTTTCTCACAGCGAGGAATCTTACTTAGTGTGCTTAAAATGTTATTATTTGACCAGGATTATAACTCCCCCCAAAAATTTTATATCTTTCGGCAAAGGCCCAACGCATTGAAAGCCAATTTAACAATCGTCCTTTTCCTGCTGGGAGGGGGGCTGTCCGCTTTTGGCCAGCAATTCTACCTGCGTGGGGAGGTCAAAGATGAAAAGGGGATCGCATTGCAAAATGTGAACATCCTGCAACACTCCACCGGCTTTGTATACCGATCAGGCTCGCAAGGGGGGTTTGGTATATTGACACGCCAGGCGATCGATACACTCACTTTTACAACCGATGGATATCACAAGGAGACCGTTGTGGCCAAGGCCGATTTATATACTACTGCCATCCTTAAACTCATTCCGGTCGCGGCTTCGATTAAGCGGGATAAACTGGCTTCACTTACACAGAACCTTGCCCGTGAATCACAACGCAAATGGTTCATGGGGGACGAGACCTATGCCTCTATCGTAGAGAACCAATTTGTAGCCGCTTCCCATTACCCAACTACCGGGTTGGCCCTCAACATTGATAAAGCCTCTTACAGCAACGTCCGCCGTTTTATCAGCATGAATACCCTGGTGCCTCCCGATGCGGTGCGCAGTGAGGAGATGCTGAATTACTTCAACTTTAGTTATCATCCGCCGGAAGGGAAGGATGTATTCCATATCCGGACTACCCTGACCAACTGCCCCTGGAATACCGAGAACCAGCTTTTCTTTGTCAATGTCTGTTCGAAAAAAGTGAACGTGGATTCCCTTCCACCAAGCCACCTCATTTTTCTGATCGATATTTCAGGGTCCATGGATATTCCCAATCGTCTTCCCTTATTGAAATCCGCCTTTCATCTTCTGGCCGATAACCTACGGGAAAAGGATACGGTTTCCATTGTTGTTTATGGAGGTGTGGTGGGTATCATGTTACAACCCACTGCCGGGAATCAGAAAGAGAAGATCCATCGGGCGATTGATGAACTTGAGCCGGGTGGCTCCACTCCCGGAGAATCGGGTATCCGTATGGCCTATGCCGTGGCACGCAATCATTTTATCCCTGATGGAAATAACCGGGTGATACTCGCTACCGATGGGGATTTTAATGTGGGCGTAAAGACAGAGACAGAGTTGGATGAATTGATCTCACGAAATCGGGAATCCGGTATATACCTGACCTGTTTGGGCGTTGGGATGGGCAATTATAAAGATTCCAAGATCCAGACACTCGCGCGGAAGGGCAATGGTAACTATGCCTATATCGATACATACCAGGAAGCGGAAAAAGTTCTATTGAAGGAGTATACGCAAACGCTGTATGCCGTGGCGGATGATGTGTATATGAACGTGAGTTTTTCTCCCAGCCTGGTGAAACAATACCGGCTGATTGGATTTGATAATAAAGTGGGGGCCATTGCCGATTCGCTCTCGGTGATCGAGGGAGGGGAGATCGGTAGCGGTCATTCCATGATGGCGGCCTTTGAGATCGTACCGGTGGGAAATCAGACCGCCATGCGCAATGAAACGGGTTTTGGTGTTATTCAAATGCAATTCAGGCACCCCAATGATTCAATGATATGCTATAAAAAATATGACGCCCCCAATGCATTTATCAAATTTGGGGATATAGCACCTGAATACCGGTTTGCTACCGCGGTCATCATGTACGGTTCTATTCTCCGTACTTCACAGTATGTAAAAAAAGTGGATTGGGATCATGTATTGTTATTGGCTGGTGCTTCCGCCAACAGGGAGGACCTGACACAAACGCAATTCATTACGTTGGTCGAGCAAACCAAGACCCTTTATATCCGGTACAAGAAAAAGCGAAAGGGGCGTGGCCCCGAACTGGATTAGTCGCTTTTAGGTGAATAATTCCCGCATTTTATCAAAGAAACTCTTATCACTTTTATCCGGAGCCGGCTTCAGGTTCGGAGAGTTCTTTAATTTTTCCAATAATGCTTTTTCTTCCGCATTCAGGTGTTGTGGAGTCCAAACATTTACATGGATCAGTTGATCACCTTTTTGATAAGCTTGTACAGCCGGGAAACCTTTTCCTTTCAGCCGGAATATTTTACCGCTATGCGTACCTGGCGGAATCTTGATCTTGGCGCGGCCATCAATGGTCGGGACTTCCACCTGCGTTCCAAATACGGCATCCGTAAAGGAGATATGAAGGTCATAGGCCACGTTCATGCCATCGCGTTGTAGTTCATCATGCGCCTCTTCTTCGATCAGCACAATGAGGTCGCCTGGCATTCCTCCTCTTTCACCGGCATTGCCTCGTCCACTCAGATTGAGTTGCATGCCTTCCTGTACACCGGCTGGTATATCAATGCTTACCGTTTCTTCCCCAAATACACGCCCTTCGCCTTTACAGGAACCACATTTGGCGGTTACCGTGGAGCCTTCTCCATTACAGGTAGGGCAGGTGGTCACTGTTTGCATTTGGCCTAAAAAAGTATTGGAAACCCTTCTGACCTGTCCGCTACCACCACAGGAGGAACAGGTTTGGATGCTGTTCTTATCCTTGGCACCCGAACCGGTGCAGGTAGAACAGGTGACATATTTTTTTACCTTGACATTTTTAGTTACGCCCTTGGCGATCTCTTCATAGGTCAGTTTGATTTTTATCCGGAGATTGCTTCCCCGAACGCCACGCGAGCGGCCTCCCCGGGAACGGCCACCACCACCTCCGCCAAAGAAACTTCCAAAGATATCATCGCCAAAAATGTCTCCGAACTGGCTGAAGATATCATCCATGTTCATATTGCCACCGGCATGCCCGCCACGGCCATTTCCAGTTACCCCGGCATGTCCATACCGGTCATATTGGGTTTTCCGGTCCGGATCACTCAGCACTTCATAAGCTTCAGCGGCTTCTTTGAATTTTTCTTCTGCTGCCTTATCGCCCGGGTTACGGTCAGGGTGATATTGCATAGCCACCTTACGGTAAGCTTTCTTGATCTCGTCGGCGGAGGCCGACTTACTCACCCCTAATATTTCGTAGTAATCTCTTTTGGACATTGTTTCCGGTTATTATTTTCCCACCACCACTTTTGCGTGACGGAGAATCTTGTCTTTCAGGTAATACCCTTTTACCACCTCGTCCACTACCTTTCCTTTGAGGCTATCATCGGGGGCGGGAATCTCTGTAATGGCTTCATGCAGGTCGGCATCAAAATCGGCGTGCAGACAGTTCATCGGCTTGAGGCCTTTTGCGGTCAACTTATTCCGGAGTTTGGAAAAGATCAGATGTACCCCTTCTTTGAACTGGTTGATATCGGCATCCTCCTTGAACTGTCCTTCGGCACGGGCACTGTCATCCAGCACTTCCAGCAGGTCGGCAATCAGGTCCTTTGCTGCAGTTTGCACCAATTCATCCCGTTCGCGGATGGTCCGTTTCCGGTAATTGTCAAATTCGGCGGCCTGGCGAAGTAAGCGGTCACGCAGGTCAGCCAATTCCGCCTTGATTTTCTCCAATTCGGGCTCATCTGTCACCGGGTCGTTCAAGTGGGAACTGCCACTAATGTTCTCGTCGGCATTGATATCCGGCCCGTTGTCTACGGGTATCTCCTTGTCTTTCAGTTCTTGTTCGGCCATTTTATGAAAAATTGATTGCAAAGGTAAGACAGTCAATTATTTTGCCAACCATCTAAAAAGGGACAAAATGACGGGTTAGGATTTCAAAGCTAAAAAACCGGGCTGGGAATTACCTTTGCGCCATGTCGAACTTGTTCTTAAAGAGGAAGATAAGCCAAAGAGTATGGAATGGTCACCCCTGGATATTTGGTAATGAGGTGGATAAGGTAGAAGGGGAGCCGGAAGACGGGAGTATCGTCACCGTTTATACCCATGACCGGAAATTCGTTGGGAAGGGCTATATAAATTCAAAGTCCCAGATAATGGTCAGGTTACTGACCCGCGATAAAGCGGCGGAGATCAACGAAGCCTATTTTCTCCAGGCCATCCGCCAGTGCTGGGAATACCGGAAAAAAACGGGGTACACCGAAAACTGCCGCCTTGTATTTGGCGAAGCCGATTCACTGCCCCAGTTGATCATTGATAAATTCAACGATTATTTCGTGATCCAGACCATTGCCCTGGGTATGGACCGTTGGAAACCTGCCATCGTTGCTGCCCTGGAGGAAATTTTTCACCCCAAAGGCATCTATGAGCGAAATGATGTACCCGTTCGCGAACTGGAAGGGATGACCCAGCAAAAAGGGTTCCTTTCTGCGCCTTTTGACCCCAGGATCATCATCCGGGAGAATGGATTACAGTTTCATGTTGACCTGGAAAATGGACAAAAGACCGGGTATTTCCTCGACCAGCAGGATAACCGACGCGCTATACAACATATCGTGAAAGACGCCGACGTACTGGGGGCTTTCACGTACACGGGCACTTTTGAGATCCATGCCGCCCATTATGGAGCCAAAAAAGTATTGGGATTGGATATTTCGGAAAATGCCGTGGCCCAGGCCAACCGCAATGCGGAATTGAATGGGGTACAGGACCGCTGCCGTTTTGAAACAGCGAATGCCTTTGATGTATTGAAACAATGGTCAAAAGAAGGCCGGCAACACGATGTAGTCATGCTCGATCCACCGGCATTTACCAAGAGCCGGGAAACCATACAAAAAGCCATCACCGGATATAAGGAGATCAATTTAAGGGGGATGAAACTAGTACGACCTGGCGGATTTTTGGTTACTTCCTCCTGTACCAACCTGGTCAACCCTGAGCTTTTCCTGCAGATCATTGATATGGCGGCTAAAGATGCGCGTCGTCGCATTCGGCAGGTCTGTTTTCAAACCCAATCTGCCGATCACCCGGTTGTCAGAGGGATCGATAGCACGGAGTACTTGAAGTTCTTGATTGTAGAAGTTGGATAAAAATATTCCTTATTTGCTAACCTGGAATTTCCCCGACTCCACCACTTTTCCATTCGCATCTCGCAACTGGAAGATATAGACGCCGCGGGTAAAAGAAGAAAGATCGACCGTAGTACGCGTGGCCGTGATCTTGGTTTCATACACCTGTTTGCCCAGGAAATTGATCACATAAAGATTCATGTTATTTCCGGTACCAGGCTGTATCTCAAAATTGATAAATGACGTAGCAGGGTTGGGGTAATACTTGATCACCCGGGGTCCTTCCTGGCCAGGCATAGTACGGCTCTGCCCCTGTGAAGTGGGGGCAATAAGAAGGATGATGGACAGTATGGACAAAATTCGTCTCAACGAAACAAATTTACTTTTATTTTCCCAAAATAGGATGAATAAATTGTCCGGGCAACGTAAAACTACCAAGTAATAATTGGCCTTGATAATCAGTTACTTAATTTACAAAGATGATGTTAAAACTTTCAAAGCCGATCCAAAACACCATGGATAGCTTCGAAGTTGGGAAGGTCACCCGCACTCTCTAAAACCTCGGCATATTGAATCACACCTTCCTTGTCAATAATAAAGGCGGATCGTTTCGAAACACCTTTCATATCGAGGATCCAATCATGGTACAGGGTATCATATTTTCCTGAAACCTCTTTATTAAAATCGCTGAGCAATGGAAAATTGTACTGTTGTTCCTCCTTGAATTTTGCGAGGGTAAATACGGAATCAACCGAAATACCCAGCACTTTTGCCTTCTCGTGTTGGTATCGGCCAATATTGTCACGGATGGAACAAAGTTCTTTTGTGCATACTCCGGTAAAAGCCTGGGGGAAAAACAGAAGGAGCACATTATTCCCTTTCAGGTCGGAAAGGGTGAGTTTGTTTTTGTCTGAATCAAAAAGGCTGAAGTCGGGGGCAGGTTGGCCAGGTTGCAGGGGCATAATTTTTTTTTGTTTCTAACAATCGACCGGTGATTTGGTTCGAAGATTTTTTTAGCCCTGGCGGTAAGATCTCAGAACCTCGGTGCGTAAGGATTTGAATAACGCTCCGTCTTTTTAGTAAAGGAGATGGACATCTCAAAACCACCTCTCCCGAGGGAGGAAGGTTTGAGTTTGGATACGTTCGCATCATAACTGAAACTGATGGCATAGGGGGGGTATTCCAATTTCAGCACCGGGATCAATGCATCCTGCAGCCGCATAAAGGTTCCCAGGCTGAGTGTGTAATCCGGTTCATCGGGGTAGGGCCCAATTTTGAGACCATACATCGCTCCCAATATGGTTTGTTTAAAGGAGCCCTGATTATAATGATCACCTTGAATCTCTACAAAAGAGTACTCACCCACATTGAGTTTGAGTCCGCCGGAGAAGACCCATTTTGGGTTAAGCTGGATATTCTTGTTTCGGTAAAATGAATTTTCCGGACGATTAAAATGATGATAGGCCACGCCCAGGTATAAATTATTTTCCGGGTCATCCTTGATCTGGGTATTGAAACTGATGCCTGTGCTTCCATCCAGATAGGCATAGGTAGGATCTGTAATATTTTCATTGATCCCCATACCTTCATAGGTGCTATTGGTGGTTACTTTGGTCAGGTCGATACTGTGTTGCACCCATCCACCCATAAAGCCCGCTGAGATGTACATATTTCTTTCTGTACTGAGCGATTTGTGAAAATTGATCGCCGGATAGAACATGAGTTTAGTATAGGAAACAGTCCCGGCACGGTCAAAATAAGATTGGAGTCCTACGGTGAGGTAATCATCCCCCTGACCAACAGGTAATTTGTATTCTGCATTGAGTGAACCGGTGCGATAGGCCTTGGTGACACTGTTCCATTGATCGCGATAAACACCCTGAACGCGGATATCTCCGTCAAACAATCCCGCCAACGCAGGATTGCGCAGCAAGGGGGATTGATAGAATTGGGACAAATGAATATCCTGCCCCTTCACATAGAAGGTTGTTGCCATAAGGCAAACCAGCGATATCATTTTTCTCCATCTCATATTTCAGTTCACCTGTTTAATCCGTGTAATCTGTGTTATCACTTTATCAAAGCTACATTCCCATCCAACTTAATTAACTCCCCGTTCTGACAATACACTTCCAATTGATAAATATATACACCCTCACCGGCGACTTTCCCTTTGTAGTTGCCATCCCATCCTTCCGCGCTGGCATTGGGTGAAAAATTATTTTTCTCAAACACCACTTCGCCCCACCGGTTGAATATCCGGAGCACTTTAACTATACCGATGCCTGTGCCTCTTGGGAAGAAGACATCATTTCTTCCATCATTATTGGGAGAAAAGGTATTGGGTAAAAACACATTGGCATTTTCACATTTCACTTTGATCAGTATCGAACCCGTCCCGGCACAACCATTGCTATCCAGGAACTGAACATTGTAATTCGTGTTCGCACCAGGGCTGGCAAAAGGTTGAGGACAGTCTGTGCAATCCAGGTTGCTGGGTGGTGTCCACGCATAGCTGGTCATATTCCCGGAATACACCGCGGGTATTTGAATCGACTGTCCGGCATTGGTGGTTAACTCAGAAGGCATGGACACAGTGGGTAAAGGATGGATACGCAGGTTGCGCATGGCCGTATCCACACAACCACTGCTGTTGGTGACCGTCAACGTTGCAGAAGCCGTACCCGGTGTCGAAAAGGTCTGGTTACCGGGTGATTGCCCATTGAAATTATTCCCATTGGAGAAACTCCATTGCCAGTTCAATTGTGAGGTGTCCGGCACTTGTAAAATACCATTCAATAGAATGGGGGAGAAAACACAGGCGGCCACATCGCCGGTTATAGCGATCTGTGGACTGGCCACTACCCTGATCAGGCTGTCAATACGAAGGGTGTCTGTACAGCCTTGTAGTGTTTGTACCGCCAGCGAAACTGAATAGATCCCCGGTGACGCATAAAAATGCGAAGGCGCCGTAGCCGTGGAACTTCCACCATCTCCAAAATCCCATTGGTATTGGGTGATGGGATCATTGGAGGTGGTACTATCAATGAATTGAACCGTACCGCTATCACAATACAAGCCATTCATTATCCCAAAATTCGCTTCCGCCCCGGTGATGTGGATCGTGTCCAGGCCGGATACCGGGATCAGGCAACCCGTCTGATCTTCCAGGATAAGCCTGGGTACAAAACTTCCAAAGGTATTGTACACATGGGTCAAAGCAGGTGTAGTGGTGGCCAATGTTTGCCCGTCACCAAAATCCCAGATATAGGTTAGTGGTCCATTGGTGGTGGCAATAAAATCCACTGATTGTGGTTTGCACCCGGCAAATGGGGCATAGGCAATACGGGTGCCAATGGTATCGTAAAGCTGTACTGTTTTAAACAGGGTATCAAAGCAGGTGCCTGCACTTTGAATAATGAGCCGCACCTGATAGGTTCCGGGTGTAGAATAGTAATGAGTAGGGTTTTGAACAGTGGAGGTGGTTCCGTCTCCAAAATCCCATGTTTGGGCATAATAATAAGTGGAATTGTTGGTGAACTTCACTTCAAACGGAGAACAGGAACTGATCGAATCTTCCATTTGAAAATCGGCACGGGGCTTATCGACTGAAATATAGAGTGGGCGTACCAGTGAGTCAGCACATCCATACTGATCGGTCACTGTCAGCTTCACCGTATACTGTCCTGTATTGGCATAACTATGTGGAGGTGCTGGAATCGCCTGGGTACTGGTATTGCCATCTCCAAAATCCCAGAGATAGGTGATTCCGTTTCCAATGGCATTGACATTAAACCGAACAGGTGACCCGGGACAGGTTTGCGGTGTATTGGTCGAAAAGGTAACAGATGGATCTGATGTGGTGATGTAGGATAATCGGGTTACGGTATCCCGGCATCCCGATTGATCGGTTACGATCAACTGAACACTAAAGGTTCCTGTATCCGCATAAATATGTTGAAAAGGTGGACCGGTAAATGTTTGAATGGTACCGTCTCCAAAATTCCATTGCCATTGGGTAATGGGATTGACTCCATCGGTGGTTGACTGATCCTGAAAATTGACCTGAAGTCCCTGACATCCGCCTGTTACCGGAGCAATGAAAGCGGCCTGTGGTCCATTGACCCGGATGAAGTTTGTTTTGATAACCGTATCAAGACAACCATTCACATCAGTAGTGATCAACCGGATGGTGTAATTGCCTGCGTTTACATAGGCATGATTAACCGTATCATTTCCCGTCAGTGTAGTGCCATCACCCATGTTCCAGGTGTAGGTGGCAATATTGGCGTTGTTTGTATTGGTGGCATGAAACAAAGCCGGCACTTCTTTACAAATCGGATTTGGAATGGCCAGCAGATCCGGGTTTTCATTCAATACCCTTACTGGTTGGCTATAGGTATGTTGACAGGCACCGTATGTAACAGTAAGGGAAACGGTGTAGGTGCCCAGACCAGGGAAACTATGCGATGGGTTTTGTAAGGTGGAGGTCACCCCATCCCCAAAATCCCATAACCAGGTACTTGAGCTGTCGGAACGATCCGTGAATACAAAATCATTTCGCGAATTACAATCGATCGTATAGGTAAAGAAGGCCTGGGGTGCCCGAATGACCACATAATCGGTGCGGATAAGGGAATCAGGGCAACCGCTATTTCGCGCGACCAGTTTTATGGTATAAACACCGGCTTGCGGATAGCTATATAGTGGATTGGGCTGGGTGGAGATATCTCCATTGCCAAAATCCCAGAGGAAGGCATCGGCCGGATTGGCCAGTTCGGTGAACTGAACAGGCTGGTCAACACAGGTCTCCAATGGGGTTGCCGAAAAATTCACAGTGGGGGGAGTCCCCGCTTTGACGGCACTTCCCAGAGTCAGTGTTTCCGTACAGCCTGTGCTGGTGGTGATGGTGAGACTGACCGTGTAATTTCCCAATACGGTGTAGGTATGTGAAGGGGTAGCCAGGGTAGAAGTACCCCCATCTCCAAAGGTCCATAAATAAGAAGTAACTGCATCCACGGTGGTGATATTAGCGGAAAAATTCACCGCAAAAGGAATACAACCCTGTACCGGCAGATCAGGGAAAGAGATCACCGGTTTAATTACCCGGATATATTGGGAACGTATGATGGTATCGCTGCAACCGGTACTATTTGTCGCAATGAGAGTAACCGTATAGGAACCATAGCTGGTATAGGTATGCGAAGGATTTTGTTGCGTGGAAGTACCTCCGTCTCCAAAATCCCAGTTCCATGCAACAGCCCCACCGGTTGAAATATCCTGGAAGTTCACTGTCAAGGGTGGTTGACAACTGGCGGTAACCGGTGCTGTGAAGTCAGCCACGGGGAATGGGACCACCGTGATATTCTTGGTGATCGAGTCCTGGCAATTGGGAAAATTGTTTATGAGTTTAACAGCATAAGTTCCAGCCGCCGCGTAGGATTTGGTTGGACTTTGCGCGGTGGATGTTCCCCCGTCTCCAAAATCCCAAACCGACCCCTGTGGCACAGGGTTGGAAATATTCAGAAATTGAACCGATTCATTGATGCAAATGCTATCCGGTACGGAGAAATCTGTCGAAATATTGTCGATTACCACAGCAGATCCGCGGAAAAAACTATCTACACATCCCAGGCTGCTGGTGGCTACCAATAAGATATCGTAGTTCCCGGGGTTGGTATAGGTATGTATCGGGTTGTTTTGGGTAGAAACATTGCCGTCGCCAAAATTCCAGGAATAGGTCAATACCCCCGGGCCTGTGGACAGGTTATTAAAACTAATATCGACTGGTGGTTGGCAGACATTGGGACTGGTATTGGTGAAATTGGCATCTACGCCAGGGCTCACTTGTATGTATTGTGGTTTATTCAGCGTACGTGTACAGCCTTTATCATTGGTGACACGCAGGGTGACCGAGTAATTACCACTCAGGTCATACCGGTGCGATGGATTTTGCTGCGTGGAAATGGCCCCATCTCCAAAACTCCAGTCCCAGCTCAGGTTTGTATTGCCCGCGCCAGGTTGAGATTGATCCGTGAATTGGGTTCTTAACGGATAACATCCGACAGAATCAACGCCGATGAATTGTACACTTGGGGCTTCATATACAGTGATATAGGCCGTACGGGTAAGGGTATTAAAACCAGCCGCATTGGTAGCCGTGAGTACGACCGTATAAGTTCCGGGGTTAAAGAAGGTCGTGGTGGGGTTTTGAGCGGAGGAGGTAGCACCCGTCCCAAAATCCCAGGCCCAACTGGTGGGCGTATTGGTGGATAGATCGGTGAAGTTGACCACAAGTGGCGAACAACCTGAGAGAGGGCTTGCTGTGAAATTGGCCAATGGCGCCTGAGCCTTTGCCTGGGCGTGGAAGAGAAGGATAGAGATTCCCCAGATCCAGTATTGTCTTTTCAGTCCCAAGTTATTTAAAGAGTCATTGTTTTCATACTAAAAGCTAACAGCTAAAGGCTAACAGCCAATAGCTATTAGCTGTTAGCCTTTAGCTGTTAATTCAATTATTGTTTGTCAAGCCGCAGCGTCTTTGTCTGCCCCCCTGCATTATTATTCGCTTCTACAAAAGTCCAGCCATTGTCCGTCACGGTCCATACCCCTGTCAGCAAACCCACGGGGTCAGTGGCGCTGGTAAAGGTGGCGGTAATGGTTTGATTGCTGGTATTTCCCTCCCAGGTTCCTGTGGTTTCCACACTGCCATTCTTAATGGCATCCACGGTCCGGTTGGCATAAAATTGAAACTTGTAAGGGGAGAAGTCACTGGTCTTGTTGGTGCTATTATGAACAAATTGGGTGATCACCCATTGTCCATTGGTCATAGCCAGTACGATAAGGTCTTCCGGTACATCTTCCGGATCCCTCTTGCACCCGGATAAAAGGAGCAGGAAGGAGGTGCAAAGCAAGAGTATCTTCATAAGGATGATTTAGCCCGTCAAATTACGATTTTTTTCGGATAGCTGGTAAATGTGGGCTGAAGCCAGAGGCAAAGGGCTAAAAGCTATTAGCTTTTAGCCCTTTGCAAGAGTTAATAACCAGAAATCCATGATCATCACTTTGGAAAACCGGGGGCTGCTTTTACCTCCTCCATCTGGGCGACATGCCGGTTGGTATGGGCGGAGATAAAGAGAAGCAATTGATAGGCGTCAATCGCACCAAGTGGTGTATCGGTGACATGGTCACGCAAGGTTTCCGTGGTGGTGCGGGCGTATTGAATATGATCGTTACGCGCTTGTTTGAATTCATCAAGGGCCTGTTGAGCGCTTGCCCATTTCGCGTTTTTCGGTTCAAATGGCTCCATGGTTTTCACCTTGCGTTCGCGGCTTTCCACCATCTGGTAAACCTGCTCGTCGGAGACTTTTATTTCACTCCGTTTTTCGGGATTGGCCGGGCTTTTTACCAACCCTTCCATCCACGCCCATAGATTATTTTCCGACAGCGAGATATGGTAAACACATTCTTTGATGGACCAGGAATCGGGACTGGGTTTGAAATTCAGTTGTTCCTCTGAAAGTCCTTTCGTCGCTTTTATGACCCTGGTGCGGGAATCTTTAAAGTAGTTGATGGCGATCTTTCTTTCCGCTTTGGAGAGGGTGTCATTTCCCGGAGTGCCTGCAATACCGGAAACAACAAGGGCAGCGAGTAGCATATAGCCCCATTTTCTTTTTCGCATGGCAGCTGGATTTTAGGTGAAAGTATAATTTAGTTGGCTTGGAAAAGGTACGAATTTCGGAGAATTCGCAGAAATCAATGTTTGAGCGGTTTTTTCTTCACCATTCCCCCTCTGGTATCCTTGATGGCCTGCATGACCACAAAGGCATTCGGGTCGATCTTTTCGATCTCCAGGGTGAGTTTACTGATCTCCAGACGGGTGATCACGGTAAAAATAATATGGGGGCTGTCCACGCTCTCTCCCCGCTTGCCATACCCTTTGCGGCCGGCATAGATCGTCAATCCACGGTTCATGGTGTTGCGTATCATATCAGAAATCTCCTCATTGTGAGGAGAAATGATGGTTACTCCGGTAAATTCTTCAATGCCCTCGAGGATGAAATCAACTGTTTTTGAGGCCGCCATATAGGTGAGGATCGCATAGAGCGCAATCTCCCAGGATAGGATATAGGCTGCTACGCCAAATATGGCAATATTAAAAATGAGAATGAAGTCACCCACACTCAACCCTCTTTTTCGGCTTAAGAAGATCGCAAGCACTTCCGTGCCATCGATCACGCCGCCTCCGCGAATCGTTAAACCAATTCCACCACCCAGGAAAAAACCGCCAAATACCGCCACAAGCAGTTTATCACGGGTCATGACCTCAAACGGGAAAAAAGCGATCACTAAGGCCAGGGCAATAATGGCCACAATACTTTTTATACTAAATGCCAGACCTATCTGATAGCGGGCCAGCAAGATGAAGGGTAGATTGATAACCACAATCAGGACAGCCAATGATATGCCTGTCTGGTTATTGATCAATAACGAAATACCCATCACTCCTCCGTCAATAAAATCATTGGGGATCAAAAAACCCATTAACCCAAAACCTGCTGAGAATACACCCAGCATCATCAGGATTATTCCCTTGATCGTATTCCGTAAACTTTTTCTTAACCGCCAGGCGCCTTTGGCCAACTCATATCGTGACAAACCTTCGGTATCTGATTTACCAAGGCTCTTCTTTATTTCATGAAGGATGATCTGATGAAATCTTGGGTCTAAGCTCATTGGTTTAAAGATAGGGAAATGTGGGGAGAAGTGGCGAGAAATGAATGGTCAATAGTGAATAGTGAATGGTGAGTAGTGAATAAAAGTTTTGGGTTAAAAGTTTTAAGTTATCTAAATTCACTATTCACTATTCACTATTCACTTCATCCAATGACCATCCACCACATCACCTCCCATCTCGAATCCATCGCACCACTTAGTTTACAGGAGGATTATGATAATGCAGGGTTGCTAACCGGACAAAAAGAAGAGGAATGTACAGGTGTGATTTGTGCATTGGATGTAACTGAAGATGTGTTGGAAGAAGCGATTCAAAAAAAATGTAACCTGGTCGTGACACATCATCCGGTCATATTTAAAGGGTTGAAAAAATTAAATGGGAACGGGTTGGTTGAAAGAGTGGTCATTAAAGCGATTCGTCATGGTATAGCGATTTATGCCATCCATACAAATTTGGATAATGTGCAGGATGGGGTAAATGGACGTATGGCGGAACGGTTGGGACTTTTACAAACAAGCGTGCTGGCGCCTCAATCAGGGTCACTACGCAAACTTTTTACCTTTGTTCCCCATGCCGATGCTGACCTTTTGCGGAATGCACTTTTTGAAGCAGGGGGAGGGCATATCGGCCAGTATGCAGCCTGTAGTTTCAATACCGAAGGAACTGGTACCTTTTTAGGGGCAGAAGGAACAAATCCATTTGTTGGTGAACCGGGCAAACTTCACCGCGAGCCCGAAACCCGGATCGAAATGGTGTTTCCTGCCTGGTTGGAAGGTCGTATACTGGAAGCCCTCCGCAGCAACCACCCCTACGAAGAAGTAGCTTTTGATATCGTTCCGCTTTCCAATCCCCAACCCGGGGTAGGCTCGGGTATGGTGGGCGACCTGCCGGAGCCCTTATCTGAAACGGATTTTTTACGGCTTTTGAAGGAAAAATTTGGCACCCCGGTCATCCGGCATACGGCCCATACCGGGAGGCCCATCTTCCGGGTAGCCATTTGTGGAGGTGCTGGCAGTTTCCTGATTCCCAAAGCGTTATCCTCTGGCGCCCAGGCTTTTGTGACCGCCGACCTGAAATACCACGAGTTTTTTACAGCCGATGGAGGCCTGCTCCTGGCCGATATTGGTCATTTTGAAAGTGAACAGTTCACCATCGATCTTCTGGCCGAAGGATTGCAGAAAAAATTTCCTACCTTTGCCGTCCTGAAAACGGAGGTGAAAACCAATCCCGTGCACTATTTTCAGTGAATGGGAAAGCCGGAAAGCTGATTCATCCTCCTTCAAACTTCAAACCTGATATGGCACAAGTAAAAGAGTATTCTGTAGAAGAAAAGTTGATCTCCCTGGTCAATCTTCAAAAAGTAGAGTCCAAGATCGATGAACTCGGTATCCTGAAAGGGGAACTTCCCATGGAAGTGGCCGATCTGGAAGATGAATTACAAGGACTGAATGCCCGCCAGACCCGCATCGAGGAAGAGATCAATGGCATTACCGAATTCATTGAGCAGAAGAAAGAAGCCATCAAAGAGGCACAGGCGCTCTCCAAAAAATACGAGAAGCAAAGCACCAACGTAAAGAACAACCGCGAGTTCGAAGCGATCAATAAAGAGATCGAGATGCAGGAACTGGAAGTGAAACTCGCCGAAAAACATATCAAAGACGCGAACGAAGAGATCGCTGAGAAAGCGGTACTTCTCGAAAAGGCCAAAAAAGCCATCGCGGCGAAAGAATCCGTTCTTACCGGAAAGAAAGAAGAACTGGAGAAGATCATCAGCTCCACTGAAAAAGAAGAAAAGCATTTTAATAAAATGGCTTCAGAAGCCCGTAACCAGGTAGATCCCCGTCTGCTGGCCAGCTACGATAAGATCCGCAGCAGTTATCGCAATGGATTGGCAGTGGTACAAGTGGAAAGAGATGCCTGTGGTGGTTGCTTCAATGCCATTCCTCCCCAAAAGCAAAGCGAGATCCGTCAGCGCAAAAAGATCATGGTTTGCGAAAACTGCGGTCGTATCCTCGTGGATACCGAGTTGCATGATGGCGTAGAAATCAAATAAACCGAATTTCTCTTTTTTTTTATTTTTTCTCCACGCCGCAAGCGTGGAGTTTTTTATTTTTCCCACTTGGCGGGAAGGATTAATTTGCGTGTCATGCTCGTTCGTTTATCCATACAGAACTACGCGATCATCGACACACTCGATATCTCCTTTTCTCCGCAATTGAATATTATCACGGGGGAAACAGGTGCGGGTAAGTCCATCATCGTTGGGGCGCTGGGGTTGGTGCTGGGCGACCGGGCCGATACCTCTGTATCGTATAATAAAGAGCAGAAATGTGTAGTGGAAGCCCTTTTTCATCCCGCTGACCCCAAAAAGACAAAGGCTTTTCTTCAGGCCAATGAACTGGATGAAGGAGACGACCTGGTTTTGCGGAGAGAGATCAGCCCCGCAGGAAAAACAAGGGCCTTTATCAATGATACGCCCGTCAATCTTTCTCAACTCAGGGAACTCAGTCAACTGTTGGTTGACCTTCACCAGCAATTTGATACACTTGAATTGGGTGAATCCGGGTTTCAGCGGGAAGTACTCGATGCCCTGGCCGGACAATGGGAGGCCGTATACGCCTACCAAAAGGTGTACAATCAATGGCAACAGGTACGCCACGAACTGACCGGATTAAAAGAAAAGCAGTCCGCTTTCCAAAAAGAATATGATTATAACCAATTCCAATACCAGGAATTGGAGGACGCCCGTTTCCAGGAAAATGAATTGGAAGAAGCCGAAGCCGAGCTGAATATGCTTACCCATGCTGAGGGTATTCGTCAAACGCTGGATGGGGTAAACCAGGTATTACAGGAAGGAGAATCCCCTGTGGTACAGCAACTGCGTTCCCTCCAACACCAATTACAAGGCTATGCCGAAATGCTTCCGGGTCTCCCGGCCCTGTTGACACGCCTGCAATCAGCCTATGTGGAAGTGCAGGATATTGCGGATGAATTGGAGCGAATCGGTAACAAGGTCCAGGTAGACCCCCGCCGCATGGAAGAATTGAATGAACGGATGTCGCTGGGTTATCGATTATTGAAGAAACACGGGGTGAAAACAACAGCTGAATTACTATTGATCAGACAGGAATTGGAAGGCAAACTCGGAGCCGTTTTGCAATTAGGCGATCAGATAAAAGAAAAGGAAAAAGAGGTGGTGGAGTCGGAAGCCAAAGCCCAACAACTGGCTAAATCCCTTTCTGCCGCCCGAAAAAAGCAGATCAAACCCCTGGAGGAAAAGGTCAATCAAATGCTGGCCCAGGTGGGAATGCCCAATGCACGGCTGAAAGTAGAAATGAAGACGGGATCCTTGCAGTCCAATGGCTTCGATGAAGTCGATTTTCTTTTTGATGCCAATAAAAGTCAGCAATTCCTTCCGGTAGGTAAAGTGGCCAGTGGAGGCGAGCTAAGCCGTCTGATGCTTTGTATCAAATCACAGGTGGCCCGTTCCATGAACCTACCCACACTCATCTTTGATGAGATCGATACCGGCATATCCGGAGAAGCAGCGCGTCAGGTTGGCATTATCATGAAAGATCTCGCCACTGCGCGGCAGGTTATTTCCATTACCCATCAACCGCAAATCGCGGGGAAAGCCCATCGACACTTTTTTGTTTATAAAGAGATCAAAGGTGATGCTGTACGCACCAGCATCAAAGAACTCAGCATGGACGAACGGATCACCGCCATTGCCAAAATGCTGAGTGGAGAAAAACCCACTGCGGCCGCCATGGAGAATGCCAGAGAAATGGTCGGTAATTGAACTTTGCCTATTTTAGCCCCAAATTAATCGCTATGAGCAACAACCTCCTGAAAGGAAAGAAAGGCATTATTTTCGGCGCTCTGGATGAAAAATCCATCGCCTGGAAAACGGCATTGAAATGTTATGAAGAAGGTGCCCAGATCGTATTGACCAATGCCCCTGTGGCCTTACGCATGGGTGAGATCAATAAATTGGCTGAATCCTGCGGCAATGCCCCCGTGATTGGCGCCGATGTAACAAATATGGAGGATCTCAAAAATCTCTTTGAAAAATCAGTGGAACATTTTGGTGGAAAGGTGGACTTTGTCCTGCACTCCATCGGCATGAGCCTGAACGTACGGAAGGGCAAGCACTATACCGAAATGAATTATGAATGGAACCAGAAGACGCTGGATATTTCAGCGATGAGCTTGCACCGCGTACTCCGCACGGCCTGGGATATGGATGCGATCAATGACTGGGGCAGCGTGGTGGCATTGACCTATATCGCGGCACAACGCGTATTCCCCGACTACAATGAAATGGCGGATGCCAAAGCCCTGCTGGAAAGCGTGACCCGTAGCTTTGGTTATCACTATGGTGTTCGAAATAAAGTGCGGATCAATACCGTCTCACAATCACCCACCCGCACCACTGCCGGCAGCGGTGTAAAAGGGTTTGACGGCTTCATTAACTATGCGGAGAAAATGAGCCCGCTGGGAAATGCATCCGCAGAAGATTGTGCTAACTACTGCATGCTCCTCTTTAGCGACATGACCCGTATGGTCACCATGCAAAATTTATTTCATGATGGCGGTTTCTCCTTTACCGGAGTTACGGGCGAGGTCATTGCAGCCATGGAAAAGTAGTGAAGGTCATTTCACCCTTAACTCCGCTGTCAATATCGATTATTAACTATAAATTATTGATTATTAAGTGATAATAATTAATAATTTATACTCAATAATTTATTTTGTATTGAAAAAATCCCCTATTTTGCCGCCTTACCAGTTACTATGATTTTAGGCAAAAAAGTAGTGGTTGTCTTGCCAGCCTATAATGCGGCCCGTACGATCGAAAGAACGTATAAGGAGATTCCCATGGATATCGTGGATGAAGTAGTGCTGGTGGATGACCAGAGTAATGATGAAACAGTACAGGAGGCTGAAAGGCTGAATATCCATCACATCGTTTGCCATGAAAAAAACCTGGGGTATGGCGGCAATCAAAAAACCTGTTACAACAAAGCACGTGATCTGAATGCCGATCTGGTGATCATGCTCCATCCCGATTACCAGTATAGCCCAAGACTGATACACAGCATTGCTTACCTGATCGCCCATGATATTTTCCCGGTGGTGCTTGGTTCGCGGATCCTCGGAAAGGGAGCATTAAAAGGGGGAATGCCTTTTTACAAATACGTATCCAATCGTATCCTGACCTTTTTCCAAAACATTTTACTCAATCAAAAACTGTCCGAATACCATACCGGATACCGGGCCTTCTCCCGTGAGATACTGGAATCCATTCCTTACGAATCCAATTCGGATGATTTTATTTTTGATAACCAGATGCTGGCGCAGATATCTTATCGGGGTTACCCGATCGGAGAGATCACCTGTCCTACACGGTACTTCAAAGGTTGTTCATCCATTAACCTGCGAAGGAGTATGGTGTATGGGCTCGGTGTGTTGAAAGTGAGCCTGCAATACCGAATGGCCAAATGGGGATTAATGAAACCCGCCTATTTGACGTTCTCCGAGAACGGTGGCCTTCTGAAAAAATAGAAACCATTCTTGTGGTAAAGAAATTCCGCATCGGGTATATCCTTCCCGATGTATTTCACGGATTGCACTTTGGAGGAAAAGTATAAAGGTTTGTCCAATGAACCATGATACAACCAGTTCCGGTCATGATACCTGGTATCAGTTGTCGGACGCATTTTACCATAGAAGTAATAGGTATACGTTTTAAACCCATAGGACATATAATACGCATCCTTGTCCTGACAGGATTCCCAAAACTCGATATGCGCCCTTTGGCTAATGGCTTCGATACGGTTGATCAGGAAAAAAAGAACAGCCTGGATATACAAGGCCGTACCAAAGAACAGCAGAAGAAAACGTGTACCGCCCCGCCACTTTTTATTCCCCCAAATAAATAACACCAACACCAGCAACAGCAGCATGCCGGGCAAAACTTCCCAACCGGTCCAATGAATTACCGCTTCCAGGTTTTCGGAAGCGAAGGCGTCCTTACTGAACAAAGGTTTTATCTGTTCCAGGTGCATGCCTCCCCAGGTGATAAAAAAAGGAAACAGAATAAAGGGAAGCGCAGAGAATAATAAAGTGAATTTTATCCAGCGCGGCAGCGGCACGCCCTGGTACAAGATGCCATAAAGTGACCAGGCAGCTAAGAAGCTCAATGGAAAATAAGTCAGGGAGGAATAGTGGACGATCTTGGTGGTGACCAGGCTAAAGAGAACGAGCACTACCGCAAACAGGACCTTCATCCATAAAAGGAATCGTTGTTCTGTTTCACTGGCTGTTGTTTTTAACCGCCATCCATGAATGAAAAAACTGGATGCGGGAAAACACCCAAAAAACAGGACGACAACATGGTAGAGAAAAAATCCTTTTTGTCCGGCATCGGGTGTGGTGAGCAGGGCCCATTGCCGGATCGTGAATTCGCGAATAAAATCGGGGCCATTTTGGAAATAATTAAAGGCAAACCAGGTGGCAGTAGTAGCCAGGGTCACCAGGAACCAGCCAAGCAGGAGCCGAAAGGAAAGCGGAAAGCGGAAACGTTTCAGCATGGTCAGTACAGCGAGTACCAAACCCGGAATCAGCAAACCTACGGGGCCCTTGGTCAGGATGGCCAATCCGGTAAATACACCTCCGGTGAAAACCCACCATAGCGGCTTCTTTTTTCGTTGATCTTCCTGTCCGGCTTTGAACAACGCAATCAACCCGGCGAAGATGAAGAAATTAAAATAAGGATCAATGATTCCCGATTTGAAATAGAGATGAGGGAGCAGGCTTCCCCAATAGGCCAACGCCCAGAGAAACCCCAGCCGATGATCCTTGATTTTTTTTCCGATATAAAATAAAAAGGGAAGTACCAGCATGCCCAGCAGGGCATTGGGGAGGCGGGCGGCAAATTCATTTACGCCAAAGCATTTCATGGATAGTGCCTGTAGCCAGAAGAACAAGGGTGGTTTTTCGGTAAAGGCCGTAAAGCCCATTTGAGGTTCCGCCCAATTGCCGGTGGTAATCATCTCGCGCGCGATCTCCGCAAAATTGATCTCATCCCAATCAAACAAATGGGCATTTCCCAAAAAGGGGATGAAACAGATGGCGGCCAACAGGGCCAACAATGGACCGGTATATCGCGAAAGCTGGGTCAAAGCAGAAATTTTGGTGATCGTTATGGTTGACGATGGATGGGAAGATAAGGGAAATGAGGCGGGCAAAAAAAAGACCGCTTCAGGAGAAGCGGTCAATCAGGTGATCAGTTCCGGAAATGATCCGGAGATCAATATTCGTCTTCGTTGAAAAGAAAATCTTCCTGAGATGGATAGTCAGGCCAAATGTCTTCAATGCTCTCATACACTTCGCCACCTTCGTCTTCCAGTTCCTGCAGATTCTCCACCACTTCGATCGGTGCTCCGCTGCGGATCGAGTAGTCGATCAGCTCATCTTTTGTGGCCGGCCAGGGCGCATCTTCCAGGTAGGAGGCTAATTCTAAGGTCCAAAACATGGCTATATAGGATTTAAAGTTTTAATAATCAATGGGTAAAAAGAAACCGGGTACTCGAAATTTCCGGCAAATGTAGCTTTAATAACGAATTTTCCAAATCATTAGTTTCAACATTCCCATCAAGAGATTCCTAAAATCAGTCCAACCCTTTTTCGCTATTTTGTGAACAGATCGGTCTGATCATTCAATTGATTAACAGAAAGGAAAAGATGCTGCATGTTATTGGGTAAAAATTTATTTAAAAGTTATGGCTCCCTGCCGGTGGTAAGGGGTGTGGATATCCAGGTAAATAAGGGGGAGATCGTGAGTATCGTGGGTTCTTCCGGCGCGGGAAAGAGTACCCTGCTTCATATCCTGGGCTCCCTTGACCGGCCCGATGAGGGTGAGGTCACCCTGAATGGTACATCCTTACAGGCCCTTACTCCCCGTAAACTGGCAGCCTTTCGCAACCGGCATATCGGATTTATCTTCCAGTTTCACCATTTACTACCCGAATTTAGTGCCGTGGAAAATGTCTGCATCCCTGGGTGGCTTTCCGGCGAAAAAAAGAAGGAAACCGAAAAAAGAGCCGTTGAATTACTCGAACTATTGGGGTTGGGACAACGACTGGAAAATAAACCCAATCAACTTTCAGGTGGAGAACAGCAACGGGTGGCGGTTGCCCGCGCCCTCATCAATCGGCCGGATATTGTTTTTGCCGACGAACCCACCGGGAATCTGGACAGTATCAACGCAGGGGAACTTCATCAACTTTTTATCCAGCTGCGTGACCGTTTTCAACAAACATTTTTGATCGTTACCCATAACGAAGCACTCGCCGCCCAAAGCGATCGTGTCCTCTACATGAAGGACGGAAAGATCCATTGAAAAAGGGGATTAACGTGGCTTCCAGGGAATCTCCGGCGTTTGGGTAAGATGTCCGGCATAGCGTGCGAGGACAAAAAGATAATCGCTTAACCGGTTAAGGTATTGTATCACCAGGGGAGCCACTTCCTCACTTTCTTCCTGCAGGCGAACTACACAGCGTTCGGCTCGTCGGCCAACACAGCGGGCAATATGCAGATGGGATATGATGGGGTGTCCTCCCGGGAGGATAAAATTTTTCATTTCAGGCAGCACTGATTCCATACGGTCGATCTCATTTTCCAACAAGGTTACATCCGATTCTTTCAGATCGGGCAAACGCAGTTTGGGTTCTTTTTCAGGATCACAGGCCAGAGAGGAACCAATGGTGAACAAACGGTCCTGAACCTCCAGCAACTGGTTACGCGAAGCTTCGTCCGTTAATAAATCCCGGCAAAGGCCGATATAGGAGTTCAATTCATCTACCGTACCATAGGCTTCAATTCGCAAATGGCTCTTAACCACTTTGGTGCCGCCGATCAGCGAAGTGGTTCCTTTATCTCCGACACGGGTATAGATCTTCATTGACATTTCCTGACTGTATTGGTCTGTGACAACAAATATCCCCAAAGAAAGGTTGACTGAAGGGGGGAATGAATGAAAGTTTTACACAATCAATGATGAATATGTATGCCCAGGTTCTCATTCTTCTTATCGCTTTCGATCAATCCGTCACGGAGACGCACGATGCGATGGGCATGATTGGCAATATCTTCTTCATGGGTAACGAGAACAATGGTGTTGCCATCGGCATGGATCTTATCAAAGATCTCCATGATCTCGTAGGATGTTTTGGTATCCAGGTTACCGGTAGGCTCGTCGGCCAGGATCAGGGAAGGGTTGTTGACCAGGGCCCGTGCAATGGCTACACGTTGACATTGTCCACCCGATAACTCATTGGGTTTATGATGTGAACGGTCCGACAGGTTCACCAGGTCTAATACATGTAAGGCTTTTTCATCCCGTTGCTTCTTCCCGATCCCGGAATACACCAGGGGCAGTGCCACATTTTCCAGGGCAGTAAGACGGGGGAGAAGGTTGAACTGTTGAAATACAAAACCGATCTCTTTATTACGTACCTCGGCCAGGTCATTGTCTTGCATCTTACTTACATCCTTTCCATTCAGGATATACGAGCCACCCGTTGGGGAATCGAGACATCCGATGATATTCATCAACGTACTTTTTCCCGAACCTGAAGGACCCATTAAGGCCACATATTCATTGCGCAAAATATCCAGGGAAATGCCTTTGAGAACCGGCAATTCCATTTTCCCCATGAAATAACTCTTGAGAATGCCTTCGAGGTGAATAATGCTGCTCATGACTATTGTGGATTATCGTTTGATCACTTTTGGTACACGAAAAAAGGTTGTGGGCTGATCAGGGGCATTCCGCAAAGCTTCTTCGTTTGTTACGGATCCTTTTACCACATCCTCCCGCAGCACATTTACTTCCTCCGACATGTGGAGGAGGGGCGGGATTCCTGTGGTGTCCAGTTCATTCAATTTTTCAACAAATTGGATCATCCGCTGCAGGTCATCTTTGATGGCCTCCTTTTCCGCCGGGTCAAATTCCAGGCGGGCCAGGTGCGCGATCTTTTCTACCAGTGCAGGGGTAACCTCCATGCGGCAAATATAGACCATGATTTTAGGATTTTTTGATTTTTAGGATGGGGGGTGGGATGGCTTAACCGCCAGGACACTAAGACGCCAGGTTGCGCCAAGACCCCGCGTTCCCTTATGTCATTGTGCCTTGGCGGTAAAATCCTCCCATCCTGAAATCCTAAAATCCTAAAATCATGGTCTATATTTGCCGCCTTATGAACACTTCGAAACCCATTGTGATGAGTGGTATCCGCCCTACTGGTTTTCTCCACCTGGGAAACTATTTCGGGGCCATGCGGAACTACGTGAAAATGCAGGATGAATACACTTGTTTTTTCATGGTGGCCGACCTCCATTCGCTCACCACCCATCCGGATACCAAAGAACTCAAGGGAAATGTGCAGCGCGTGCTGGCGGAGAATATTGCCTGTGGACTAGACCCCGACAAAGTAGCCTTATACTGCCAAAGCCATGTGCATGAAACGGCTGAACTCTATCTCTACCTGAACATGCTTTCCTATGTGGGTGAGCTTGAAAAGACCACCACATTTAAGGACAAAGTGCGTTTGCAACCCCAGAACGTAAACACCGGATTGCTCACCTATCCCGTACTTCAGGCTGCGGATATCATCCTCCATCGGGCTACCCTGGTGCCTGTAGGCAAAGACCAGGAACAGAACCTGGAAATGGCCCGCAACTTCGTGAACCGGTTTAACCACCGGTATGGTGATACCTTTCCTGAACCACAGGGATTCAACTACGGTGCCGAGCTGATCAAAGTCCCAAGCCTGGATGGTACAGGTAAAATGAGCAAAAGCGAAAACCAGAACGCTACCCTCTACCTTGCCGATGACGATGATGTTATCCGCAAAAAGGTGATGAAGGCCAAAACAGATGCAGGTCCCACTGAACCTAATACCCCCAAACCTGATTATATCGAGAACCTGTTCCTGCTGATGAGACTGGTTAGCGCCCCCGATGTACTGGCCAAATTCAATCAGGATTATGACCAGGCCTCGATCCGCTACGGGGACATGAAGAAACAACTGGCCGAAGACATGGTCGCGTTTATCGCCCCCATTCGGGAGCGGGTGAACCAGATCATCCACAACGAAAAATACCTGGCTGAGATCATGGAAAAAGGCGCCGAAAAGGCCCGTACCAGTGCCCGGGCCACGATGGCCCTGGTCAGAGAGGCCATGGGATTGAATTATTATTAATTCCCCTATCTTTAGCCCCCTTCAAAACTTTAAACCGGGACCAGGAAATGGCCAAGATCAAGAAACCAAAACACATTGCCGTAGCAGGAAATATCGGCGCCGGAAAGACAACCCTCACCGAGATCCTTGCCAAACATTACAAATGGATACCCCAGTTTGAAGACGTGGACCATAACCCCTACCTCTATGATTTTTATGAGGATATGCCCCGCTGGAGTTTTAACCTGCAGATCTATTTCCTCAACCGTCGCCTGCAACAGATCGTAGAGATCCATAAGGGCACTGAAACCGTGGTTCAAGACCGGACCATTTACGAAGACGCCAACATCTTTGCTCCCAACCTGCATGAAATGGGGTTGATGAGCAAACGGGATTTTGATAATTATTTCGATTTCTTTCAAACACTCAAACAGATGGTGCAGCCCCCCGACCTGCTCATCTACCTGCGCGCTTCGGTGCCTACCCTGGTAGGACAGATACAAAAACGTGGCCGCGAATACGAAGAGAACATCCGCCTCGATTACCTCAAGCGGTTGAACGAGTATTACAATAAATGGATCGATAACTACAAAGAAGGGGAATTGCTCGTGATCGATGTCGACAAGAACAAATTTGCGGAGAATGAGGAACACCTGGGGGAGATCATCACCAAAGTGGATGCACAGCTTTACGGTTTGTTCTGATTTCTGTAATCTGCATAAGGTGCAGAATCTTTAAGAAGACCTTCAATTTTTTCCAACCACTCTTCCTGGGTTTTACGAAGGATGCTATGCTTTGTTTCCCGGTCATAGGTTTCCTGCATGGTATTTTCCTCTTTCATCGTCTCCTCGTAAATGGATTGTAAACGCCGGTTGTAATCTTTGTCCCCGCTTTTTTTAAAAGCCTGTAAACGTTCGTGGAGTTTTCGGGCATGGTATTCGGTGATATCAAAGTGCGCCTGTTCATGCGCGAGGATATAATCGGTTTGCGTCTTGCCCCAGGATTTTTTCTTATTGAAACGGCAAAGAATATTCCATTTCAGGTCACTGTTGGAGAAACGAAAATCCACATGTATCTGGATCGAACTGAGGGCGGCCCGCTCCGTTCCCAATTCGGGTTTGGCGGTGAAATCGTCCCAGGTCAGCTTTCGGTCAGCTGACCAGTCAAGGTAATCCTTGTCCGAAACAGCCACTGTCCTGAAATCGGAAAAGAAGGCGATCAGGAACAGGCCAAATACGGGTATCCATCGGAACATCATACCCTAAATTAATCAGGAAATTGGTGTAATCCGAGTAATTAAAATCCAAATAATCCTTAAATCCTCAAACCAGGGTTAAATTTTTGTTTTCGGAGCGGCCTTTCTCACCTCCTCGCTCACCCCATCCGCATATATAGCAAAATTGTCGATGAACAATTGCGCCAGTTTGATGGCCTGGGAATCATAGGCATCGCGATCGGCCCAGGTATAGCGGGGGTTAAGCAGGTTGACCGGCACGCCGGGGCAACGTTTGGGCATCATGACACCAAACAAGGGGTGCATTTCAAATTCTTCTTCATTCAATTGGCCGTTGAGCGCGGCGGTGATCATAGCCCGGGTATAAGAAAGTTTCATACGCCGGCCTGTACCGTAAGGGCCACCGGTCCAGCCTGTGTTGATCAGCCAGACATTTACATTATGCTCCTTCATTTTCCGACCCAGCATTTCAGCATAGCGGCCGGGGTGAAGGGGAATAAAGGGGGCGCCAAAACAAGCGCTGAAAGTGGGCTTGGGTTCTGTGATACCGGCTTCTGTACCGGCGATCTTGGCGGTGTACCCGCTGATGAACTGGTACATGGCCTGTGCCGGGTTTAGTTTGGAAACCGGGGGCAATACCCCAAAGGCATCACAGGTGAGGAAAAAGATGTTCGTGGGTAATCCACCCACGGAAGGTTCTTGTGTGTTGCTGATAAAGTGCAGGGGATAGGATACCCTGGTATTCTCAGTGATGCTGTCGTCGTCAAAATTGATCCTGTTGGTTCCGGGAAAGAAAACGGTGTTCTCCACAAGGGCACCGGGGCGAATAGCATGAAAGATCTCCGGTTCTTTTTCTTCCGAGAGATTGATGCATTTGGCATAACAACCCCCTTCAAAATTAAAGATGCCGGTATCGCTCCATCCATGTTCATCATCGCCGATCAGCCGGCGTTGTGGATCGGCACTCAATGTAGTTTTACCGGTTCCACTCAATCCAAAGAAAATCGCTGTATCTCCCTCCTCACCCATATTCGCACTGCAATGCATGCTCAATACATTCATTTGTTGGGGAAGGATATAATTGAGAATGGTAAAGACGCCTTTTTTTGTTTCTCCGGTATAGCCGGAACCCGCAATGATGATGGTTTTGTGCTTAAAGGAAACCAGCGAAACATTGTGCTGGCGGATACCGCACTCTTTTGGATCCAACTTCAAACCCGGCGCCGAGATCACATGCCATTCCGCTTCGAAGGAATCGAGTTCCTCTTCTTCGGGACGCAGGAACATATTATAGGCAAATAGATTGGTCCAGGGCTTCTCATTGATCACCCTTACCGAGGTGCGGAATCTTGAATCGGCACAGGCATAACAATCACGTACCCAGATCTCCTTTTTCGCATCCAGGTATTCGATCGTTTTTTTATAAATGATATCGTAGTATTTGGGATCCAGCGGAATATTGAATTCATTCCAATTGACCGATTTGTCGGTCATGGTATCCCGTATGATGAACTTGTCTTTTGGAGAACGACCTGTGAACTCTCCCGTATGGATCACCAGCGCACCGGTGTCATTCAACCGGCCTTCACCCAAACGAAGGGTGTCGTCTGCCAACTCCTCGGGGCTGCTTTGGTAGTGGATACACTCTGGACGTTTCAGACCTAATTTGGCCAGGTTTTCGGTGGGTAGGGCAATGACATGTACTGACATAGTCGTGGCAAGCTTTAAAGGGTACAAAGGTATAATCAAAAGCCTTAGATGTACAAACGTGTGTTCGTATTTTTAGGTAGATAAAAAGTTAAAACATTGTAAATTAGCTTCTTGACATCCACCAAAAATAAAAGACCTTTGAATGCTTTTTAAGAAACCAGCGAGTTTGTTGAATGATTTATATTTTTTTAACTCCCTGGCTTTTAATACTTTTCCCCCTAATAACGCCTGAATTCTGTCTTTATTACCACAATTTTGCCCAAAAAACCGGCTACATGAAGTACCATCCCCTCGACCCCGCTCTGTTTACCACCAACCGCGAACGTTTTGTCAAGGCCATGGAAAAGAATGCCATTGCCATCTTTGTCAGTAATGATGAAGTACCCTCTAATGGAGACGCGCTTTATGGCTTCAAACAAAACAGCGACTTGTTCTGGTTATCCGGCATTACGCAGGAAGACAGCATGGTTATCCTTTTTCCAGATAACCCCGATCCAAAATTCAGGGAAGTGCTTGTGCTGGTCCGGCCCAATGAGCTCAAGGAAAAATGGGATGGCAAACGGTTACGGGTAGCCGAAGCGCAGGCGATCAGTGGTATCAAGACCATTGTATGGCTCGACTCCATTGATGCGTTGTTACAAACCTGGGTTCACCTGGCAGACCATATTTATCTGGATAGCAATGAGAACGACCGGAAGGCTTCGCTGGTACGTACCCGTGATTATCGGTTCATTGATGATATGAAAAGCCGGTATCCTTTGCATTCTTATCTCCGTGCCGCGAAGATCATGAAAGAACTGCGGGGCATAAAGACCGCCTACGAAATTGATGTAGTACAAAAAGCCATTGATATCACCGATAACACCTTTCGTCGTTTATTGAAATTTATACGCCCGGGTGTCATGGAGTATGAGATCGAAGCCGAGATCTGGCATTCCTTTCTTTCCCAACGGGCCACCGGTCCTGCTTATGGAAGCATCATTGCGAGTGGCGACCGGGCAAGAACCCTGCACTATGTTTCCAATAATGCCGAATGTAAATCCGGTGAACTCGTACTGATGGATTTTGGTGCGGAGTACGGTGGGTATTGTGCCGACCTGACAAGGACGGTCCCGGTCAATGGAAAATTCACCGCCCGGCAGAAAAAAGTCTACAATGCCTGTCTTCACTTACATGATTATGCCAAAAGCATATTGAAACCCGGCATCACCGTATTGGAATACACCGATAAAGTAGGAGAAGAAGCCACCAAAGAATTCCTGAAACTCGGATTGATCAGTAAGAGTGATGTGAAGAATGAGGATCCCGAGAACCGTGCTTACCGCAAATATCTTTACCATGGTATTTCCCATCACCTGGGGATAGATGTGCATGACCTGGGTACCCGAACAGCGCCGGTAAAAGCAGGGATGGTCTTTACGGTAGAACCTGGTATTTACATTGAAGAAGAACAAATGGGGATTCGGATCGAGAACAATATCTGGCTCACCCGCAACGGGCACAAAGATCTGATGAAGAATATCCCCATCACTGTAGAAGAGATCGAAACCCTGATGAAGAAATAAGCTTTATTTTGCCGGCATGAAACAGATTCCTAATTTATTCACGCTGCTTAATCTGGTCTGTGGCTGTCTGGCCATCCTTTTTACTCTGCAAACCGGACAAGCCATTGTCTATTTGCAGGAAATGGGTTTTTCGAGTGTGGAACTTCCGGAGCGTATGGCCCTGGGTGCCTTCTTTATTTTAGCAGCCGGGGTGATCGATTTCCTGGATGGTTTTGTGGCCCGGTTGATGAAAGCAAGTTCAGAAATGGGAAAGCAACTTGATTCGCTCTCGGATGTGGTCAGCTTTGGTGTAGCCCCGGGTCTGATCCTCTTTCAATTACTCCGCCTGAGTTTTGCCCAGGAAACAGATGGGTTGGATGTCTCTATTCTTTGGTTAATGCCCGCTTTTCTTATTCCCGTGGCAGCAGCCTGGAGACTGGCCCGTTTCAATATTGATCCCGCCCAACAGGTACGCTTCAAGGGGCTTCCGGTACCCGCAGCCGGAATCACGATCGCTGCTTTTCCACTGATCATGCATTACCAGACACTTGGTCTTCAGGCGATTTTTATCAATAAGTATTTGTTGTACGGAAGCATTTTGCTTTTGTCCTTCCTGATGGTGAGTAAACTGCCCATGATGGCATTAAAATTCTCCGGTTTTGCCCCGGCAGCCAACTGGCCCAAATACCTTCTTGTTGTAATTGGCATTCTGGCCGCCATTTTCCTGAAGTGGTTAGCTATTCCGGTTGTACTGGTTGTGTATATCCTCTTATCTTTGTTCCTCAAAAATAAAACAGCATGACATATACAGTGCAGATCAAGGTAATGCCGTTGAAAGACCTGCTTGATCCTCAGGGAAAGGCCGTATTGGGTGGATTGGACAACCTGGGTTTGAAAGGCGTGGAAGATGTACGGGTAGGCAAGAATATCAGTCTGCAGATTACCGCTGACTCTAAAGAACAGGCCCAGCAACTCGCCGAAGAAGCCAGCCGTAAACTCCTCGCCAATCCGGTGATGGAATATTTTGAGGTTTCTGTTCAATGATCCTAACGGGACACTATGCTTTATCTGGTTCCCACCCCCATTGGTAATTTAAAGGATATCACGCTGCGTGCCCTGGAGGTATTGAAAGAAGTGGACCTGATTCTGGCCGAAGATACCCGCAACACATCCCACCTCGTCCAACACTACGGGATACAGAAACCGCTGTCGCCCTATCATCAGCACAATGAACATAAGGTTCTGCAACACCTGGTGGATCAATTACTCGCCGGGAAGAAGATGGCTCTGGTGACCGATGCCGGTACCCCCGGAATTTCCGATCCTGCATTTCTGCTTGTCAGGGAATGTATCCGTCAAGGGGTAAAAGTGGAATCCTTGCCCGGTGCCACGGCCTTTGTCCCCGCCCTGGTAAACAGTGGCCTGCCAACCGACCGCTTTGTATTTGAAGGCTTTTTACCCCCTAAAAAAGGACGCCAAACCCTGCTCAAAAAACTTGCTGAAGAAGAAAGGACGATGATCCTGTATGAATCGCCCATGCGGCTGGTCAAGACCCTGGAGGAACTGGCCGGTTATTTTGGCGAGGACCGCCAGGCATCAGTCAGCCGCGAACTCACCAAAATGTTTGAAGAAAC
>JANRLV010000016.1:0-3061 GCA_033762195.1 Chitinophagaceae bacterium
AATCCGATAGTTTTCCTTCGCGTTTTAAGAATCCGCCCGGGATTTTACCTGTAGAAGCGAACTTCTCCTGGTAATCAACTGAAAGCGGCAGGAAATCGACTCCCTCTTTGGCATCTTGCGAAGCAACGGCTGTCGCTAACAACATCGTATTTCCCATTCGTAATACAACGGATCCATCGGCCTGGCGGGCTAATTTTCCGGTTTCAATGGTGATTTGCCGCCCATCGGGCAGCGTACATGACTTGGTGATAATAGTTGGTTTCATAGGTAGGAAATTGATGAAAAGACCTACAATTCACAGCCTTTCCACGATTAATGATATAAAGCGAATAGGGAACCCATTGTTGGTTCCCTATTCGATATTCTTTTGTGTCTTACTTTCTTAAGTCGAGGTCGCTTAATACCGCCCGGTAGCGCTCAATATTGGTGTTTTGAAGGTAATTTAAGAGCTTCTTACGCTTACCAACCAATTTAAGCAGACCCTGTTGGGTTGAGTGGTCCTTCTTTTTGTCTTTTAAATGCTCCGTTAAATGGCTGATTCTGTGGGTAAAAAGGGCGATCTGAGACTCCGGTGAGCCCGTGTCGGTCTTCTTCTTTGCGAAACCGTGCTTGCTAAACAATTCTTGCTTCTTTTGTGAATTGAGGTACATCTCTTCTAATTTTTAATCTTATTATTTTTCAACGCGCAAAAGTATTGGAATGACCCCAATTAACCAAACTATGCTGCAATTTTAGCCTGTTTTTGAAATCGGAGCCGGATTTTGTCCCATACAACATGGTAGAAATCGGCATCAAACAGCCGTGCATCTGAGCGTGCTTGTTTCAGAAAAATCAGCCCGATTGATATCAGGATTGTATTCGCCAACCACATTCCTGCGGGTATGGCCAGAATCTCTTGTTTTGCCCACTTCTCACCCATTAGTGACAAAACATAAAATAGTATAAAGAAAAGAATAGACATTAAAACGGGTACCCCGAGTCCTCCTTTTTTAATAATGGCTCCCAGCGGAGCTCCAATTAAAAACATAGCAATGCACGCAATTGCCTGGGCAATAATTTTATGCCATTGGATTTGATAGAATCTTAACTCCGTTTCATAGACTTTAAGATTTGTATTATAGGCGAGCAGTTGTGCTTTGATCATGCGGGCTTGCGAAAGTGCAGTAGAGATCTCGCGCTGGGTATATTCTTTGTTAAACAAACTATCTGAAATGACCCGGTGCTGATCAGTAATCACCAGGTCTGATTTGCTATTAAGGACCTCCGATTCAAGCATTTTTTCGCGCTGCTGAAAGATCGTTGCTTCCTTTCCTGGTGTACTGGCGGCTGCTTCGGCCACCGAGTCGCGCTCAGCTTTCAACCGTTTAACTTCTTCAGGCCATACAACCGAATCTTTTTTACTGTAGTAGGTAAACATGTTTTTGGAAGATGCGTACAAAGAGATATCCTCCGTGCGCATAACTTTGCGCACCGAATCCATGTCTTCTTTAAGCTGATCCATGTTTCGCATGATGCGGTTATTCTGAAACCACCTTTTATCTGTTCGGGTCAATCCAAAAGAAGACAGATCAAATACAATTTGAGATTTGGTGAATGCTGTTCTCCGGTAGCTGTCCTCAACGGTTTCCTGCCGACCTGAAAGATCCTCTCCACTTCCGCCCTCCCGATAATTAAAACCATTATACAACTCCAGCTTAAGGTATTGATCATTCAAAATGGTATACATCCTTCCGGAGTCGGCTTTAATTACATCGCGGTTGCCCGAACGGCCACGATGATCGTAAATGATGATCCCTTTCAGGATTCCGTTATCAGGTTCCTTCTCATTGACTTTAATACTGATATCGGGAATGGAATTATAAAAGGACCCTGGTCGTAAATCCAGAGCCGGCTTCTTTTGTTTGATATCATACAATAAACTATAGGCTTCCAGGGCAGCTTTTGGTACCATGTAATTTCCAATCAGGTAGGCACCGATGGTCAAAAGGATGACAAAGCCAAATATCGGTACCAAACTGCGGACCATCGAAATGCCCAGACTTTTAATGGCTGTTAATTCAAAGTGCTCACCCAGGTTTCCAAAAGTGATCAATGAAGACAACAACACAGCTAAGGGAAGCGCAACCGGAGTATTGAAGATGGCGAAATAGAAGAGTAACTGTCCGATCACGTCCCACCCTAGGTCTTTTCCAATGATATCATCGAAGTATTTCAGCATGTGGATATTCAAAAGAATGAATACCACCACCAAAAAAGTTAGGATAAAGGGCCCGAGAAATGATGATAAGATGAGTTTATCTACCTTTTTCATTAGATGCAAAGATAGCGTCAAAAAAAGGGCCAATTATCACTTTTCCGATTCTGCATGCGCCATTTTTGTCACTATCTGAGAAAAGTTTGTATGTTTGCGCTCCCAAAATTAGCGGTGTTCATTGAATAAATTGTAAATGGCGCGGTAGCTCAGGTGGTTAGAGCGTTGGATTCATAACCCAAAGGTCGGGGGTTCAACTCCCCCCCGCGCTACAGAAAATCAAACAGTTCCAGGTGTTTACTGTATACGTCCTTTACAGTGAGACTTTCCAAAAAATTTACACCGGATATACATCCGATTTACCTTCCCGAATTCGATCCCATAATGAACTCAGCAACAAGGGTTACACCAGGAAATTCAGACCCTGGAAAATCGTATATACCGAAGAGTTCAATGCCAAGGCGGATGCCTTAAAACGTGAAAAGCAACTTAAGTCCTCACAAGGAAGGAGTTTTATCTGGCACCTCATTAAAAATAAAAAGCAATAGTTGGATTCATATCCGCCAGATGGTGTATACCACATTCCATCTCACTGACTTTCAATCGCTCATGTCTTGGCCCCTCTTACTACGACAAATTAATATTGGGAATGGCACTAATCCCTAAGTTCAATTGCGCAATGTGGTTTCAATGAGCTATGACTTTATCTTTACCTGATCTAAGTACCTTTTTACAAGTTTTAGATTAGCCCCTTCCCTTGGATAATTAATATAACTTATTCCAATTTAATTTGTGGGTAAGCGGAATTTA
>JANRLV010000017.1:0-7223 GCA_033762195.1 Chitinophagaceae bacterium
TGCCGTGCCGAAGGCCTGAAACTGAATTTCTATTATTCGCTGCTGGATTGGGGCCGGTCGGACTATGGCTTTGGCAAACCCATAGTAAATGGTCAACCTGAGGGAGGTGACTGGGACAGTTATATCCGCTTTATGAAGGCGCAGCTAACTGAACTCCTGACCCAATATGGGGACATTGTGAGCAGTATCTGGTTTGATGGGGATTGGGAAAGAAAGAATGCCGATTGGCGGTATGATGAGATCTATGGACATATTCACCAATTAAGACCCGATGTAATGATCGGTAATAACCATCATGATAACCTGAAACCCGGAGAGGATTACCAATTATTTGAAAAGGACCTGCCCGGTGGGAACTCCCATGGATGGGGAAGCGGATCGGTTAGCCAGGGGGTACCCCTTGAAACCTGCGAGACCATCAATTATTCCTGGGGGTTCAACATCAATGATAAATCGTATAAGACGACGCATACCCTGGTTCATTATTTGGTTAAAGCCGCCGGACAGAATGCCAATTTCCTGCTTAATGTAGGACCTCAACCGGATGGAAAGATCCAGACAGAATTTGTGGATACCTTAAAGAAACTGGGGGAATGGCTGCAGGTTTATGGAGAGTCGATATATGGAACACGGGGCAATCCCGGAGGACTTGAGCCCTGGGGTGCCATTACACATAAAGGGAAGGAAAGTTTTGTGCATGTACTTCAACCGGTGAAAGAATCTTTTATCCTCTGTCCAAATTATACAGGCAAGGTAACGGCGGTAAAAGTTTTTGAGAATGGAAAGCCCCTGCGTTGGAAACAACAGCCGGAAGGATTGTTTATTTACCTGGAAGGATTACCTGAAAATGACCTGGATCGTGTGATTCGGGTGGAAACGAAGTAGTAAGTCGTGAGGCGTGAGAGGTGAGGCGTGAGACGTGAGTCGTGAGAGGTGAGACGTGAAACGTGAGAAGGAACATACTTACGTCTCACGCCTCACGTCTCACGATTCACGCCCTTAATGGTTCTCAAAATCAAACTTTTGCTGCTCCCGGTACGCCTGAAAAGCGACCGGATCGCCATAAGGTCCCAGATATTTGGCTGACCCAAAACCGAGGATCGGCCAAAATACGATACCTAATAACAGAAGGCCAACAGTAAAGCCTTCATCTTTCCCAAAACTCTTCGACATCATATTGATCAACCATATCGCGAATATGATGTTAATAAACGGGATCAGGCAGAACAAGGTCCAAACACCTGGCTTACCCGTAATTTTTGTCATAATGTAAATGTTGTAGATGGGAATGATCGCGGCCCATCCCGGCTGACCAGCTTTTACAAATACTTTCCATTGCGCCGCAATAAGAAAGACCATAAGCGCCAGCCAAAAAATGATGAGTCCGGTGGGAAACTGGTAATTGCTGTACCCGTAATCATTGTATTCATTCATAGTAGTTGGTTTGAATTAGAAATGTAGGAAAAAAATGAAAGAGAAGAAAATATTAATATTATAATAATTCTATTCACAACTGTGAATAATTATCTTTAGGAAGTCCAAGTTTTTATTGCGTATTTTTAAGTGACAAGTGAATTTGACCATTAAAACTGAAGCGCATTGACAGACACGATCATCAACCTCGAAACCGTAAACCCTATTGAGTTCTTCGGTGTAAACAACGGCAAGCTAGACATCCTTAAAAAGAAATTTCCCTTACTCAAGATCCTATCGCGGGGTACCCAACTGAAGCTGAGCGGACAGCCAGAGCAGGTGGAGTCTGCCCGGGAAAAGATCGTGCTCATCGTGCAGTACCTGGAACGGAACGGGCACATGAGCGAGAACTATTTTGAACAGATCCTCGGTGGAGATGATGCAGAGACCGTGGATCATTTTGTCGATCGAAACCCCAATGATGTGTTGGTGTTTGGGCCAAATGGTAAAACCGTCAGGGCCCGCACAGCCAATCAGAAAAAACTTGTTCAACAAGCCGAGAAGAATGATATTGTATTTGCGATCGGTCCTGCCGGTACAGGTAAAACCTATACGGCTGTGGCCCTTGCTGTACGGGCGTTGAAGAATAAGGTGGTAAAAAAGATCATCCTTACCCGCCCTGCGGTAGAGGCTGGTGAAAGCCTCGGTTTTCTTCCTGGCGACCTCAAGGAAAAGATCGATCCTTACCTGAGGCCTTTATACGATGCGCTGGACGATATGATCCCGGCCGACAAGCTTGGCTATTATATGACCACCCGCACCATCGAGATCGCGCCGTTGGCCTATATGCGTGGCCGTACGCTCGATAATGCCTTTATCATCCTGGATGAGGCTCAGAATGCCACCGATCTGCAGTTAAAGATGTTTCTTACCCGGATCGGGGCCAATGCCAAAGCCATCATCACCGGGGATATGACACAGGTGGACCTGCCACGAAACCAGAAGAGTGGTTTGCAAACCGCCGTACGCATTCTCCAAAATATTGATGGAATTGCCCATATTGAACTGGATGAAGATGATGTGGTACGTCACAGGCTGGTGAAACAGATCCTGCGGGCGTATGACAGGGAGAGAAAGGAGGAAGGACAATAGCTATTTTCTCACGGAATGCACAGAAGGCACGGAAATTCAATTTCTGTGCCTTTTGTGTTTTCTGTGAGAAAATATTCATTCGTAAATTGCCGATATGAAAAAACTCCTTCCTATTCTGCTATTCCTGGCTACTGCTTGTAATAGCGAAGATAAAAAGGCTGTAACTGAGGCCCCCGAAGACGACCTCGATGCCGCACGCACTTTTATTCGTGCCAACCTGGATGGACGCATCGAAGATGCCCGCAAGCTTCTGCTGGAGGATTCAGTCAACCTCCAATACTTCAATGTATTTGAAAGGAACTATGAGAAAATGGATCCGGAATCCAAACGGATGTACCGGGAGTCTTCCATCAATATCCACAAACACCGGATGGAAAATGATTCCACCGGCATTCTCATATTCTCCAATTCATACCGAAATGACCATGATACCCTGCGTATTCAACGGATCGCCGGAGCCTGGAAGGTAGACCTGAAATATCTTTTTGAACATCCGGCGGATACGGTCAAACCAGCCGTTCCCGTTATGCCCTCATCTGATACCACACAGAAATGATCAGGAATATCCTTTTGGTCGCTTCAGGCGGGGCATTGGGCAGCGTAAGCCGATACCTGCTTAGCCGGTGGATCCAGTTGTCACAACCAGGACCCTTCCCGCTTGGTACTTTGGCGGTCAACCTGACGGGCAGCCTCCTGATCGGAATATTGTTTGGCTATCTTTCAAAGACGGAGACCGGATCGGAGGATTTGCGCTTACTGATGATGACGGGCTTTTGCGGAGGCTTTACCACCTTCTCTGCACTAACCCTGGAAAGCCTTCACCTGATCAGGGATAATAAAACAGGACTATTCTTTTTGTATATTTCAGTCAGCCTGCTGTTGGGCATAGCCGCCACCTATGCAGGATGGCGAATAATCAAATAAACACATGATCACTGTAAACCACCCCTGGCATGGCGTCCATTTTGGAGATGGAGCCCCCCGTATCGTCAATGCGATCATCGAGATCCCCGAAGGATCACGTACCAAGTACGAGATCGATAAGGGTACCGGTTTGCTCAAACTGGACCGGGTCATCTATTCCTCTTTTCATTACCCGGTGAATTATGGGTTTATCCCTCAAACTCTTGGTCAGGATAATGATCCGCTCGACATACTCGTCATCTGCTCCCAGGCCATTCAACCGCTTTGTCTGGTGGAAGCAGCCGTGATCGGCAATATGCAAATGATCGACACAGGGAAAAAAGATGATAAGATCATCGCGGTAGCACTCAATGATCCCTCTGTCAATCATTACAAGAATATTGAAGAACTCCCGCAGCATTTTCTGGTAGAACTCAAGAATTATTTTGAACAATACAAGGTCCTGGAGAATAAAAAAGTAGAGATCGATAATTTCCAGGATAAAGCCGAAGCACTGAAGATCATCCAGGAAGCGATTGAATTTTACAAGCAGAACTACCGTAAATGAAAAAAACTATGACCACGGAAATGATTCTCCTCGTGCTCGTGCTGGGCCTCGTAGCCGGGGTCGCGAGCGGATTGGTAGGCATTGGTGGCGGTATCGTACTGGTACCTGCCCTGGTCTATTTTTTAAATTATACGCAACATCAGGCACAGGGTACCTCACTGGGGGTACTCACCTTCCCGGTGGTGATATTGGGTTTTCTGTATTACTATCAGGAATGTAAAAAAAACGGAGTCCCTATAGATTTCCGGGTGATCGGGTTATTGGCTGCCGGTTTTGTGATCGGGGGGCTGATCGGGAGTAAGATCGCCTTGCGGATCGATACAGTTATGTTAAAAAAAGTGTTTGCCGTTGTACTGCTTTATTCGGCCTTTAAGTTGTTGGGCTGGGATCAATGGTTATTCCGGTCAGTAAAACAACTATTCTAATATGGAATTTCACAAACGCTGCGTCTAAATTATAGCCTTTGTGTCCTTCGTATCTCCTTCGTGTCCTTTGTGACCTCCTACGCAGAACGATCGTAGAGGACACAAAGGACACAAAGGACACAAAGAAGGCACGAAGGACACAAAGGGAAAATGAGAGGACTTGAAGCCCCACAACTACGACCATATACCCGATTCGGAACTGCTCATGCGATTCTCCACCAGCCAGGACAATAAATGGCTGGGGATATTATTGGAGCGGTACACCCTTCTCCTTTTCGGGGTATGCATGAAATACCTGAAAAATGAAGAGGAGGCCCGCGACAGTGTGCAACAGGTATTTCTCAAAGCCATTACCGAATTGCAGAAGTACAAGGTGGAGTATTTCAAAAGCTGGATCTATATGGTGGCCAAGAACCACTGCCTGATGAAATTACGTGACCGGCAGGGCAAGATCCCGGCTGAACTGGAAGATAAACATCCCGCGGAGGAAACGGACAGAAACCTGCTTGTAGAGACCGACAAGAACCTTGAACGGATGGCCGAAGCGCTTGAGGAGCTGAACAAAGAGCAAAAACAATGTATAACTTTGTTTTACCTCGAAAAAAAATCCTACCAGCAGGTAGCCGGTGAAACTGGTTTTTCCCTGATGCAGGTAAAGAGCTATATTCAAAATGGCAAACGCAACCTGAAAATCATCATGGAGAAGAAAGCCACCGACCGATAAGCAAGAAAGATGTCGCAAGACTTAAAAAACATATTATCCAAATTCTCTTCGGAGGTCGATCAGCAAACCCTGCTGAAATACCTCGAGGGAAAGCTGTCGGAACAACAGAAGCATGATGTAGAAAAACAGATGCTCGACAGCGAATTTGAACAGGACGCCCTGGAAGGACTTGAACAGGTTCGGCAAAAAGAGAAACTGGCTTCCCTGGTCGAACAAATGAACCGTGACCTGAAAAAGAAAGTGGCGAAGAAAAAAAGGTTGCGGGATAAATGGCGGTATAAAGACCAGCCCTGGATCTATGTGGCCGTACTGATCGTGCTTTTATTGGCCATTATCAGCTATGTTATTCTGCGATTAATGATGAAACCTTAAAGCAGGGACTGGCGGTTTGCTTTATCTTCCCGGATCATTTCCCCATATCCCATATTTCTTGAAAGGGCATTTACCGCCAACGCGATCCTCTTTGTCTTGGTAGCCTCCGTTTTAGCCGACTCGATCCACTGACTAAAGTATTTCTGATGTCCTTTGGGCAGGTTTTTAAAATAGCGAAGCGCTGATGGCTCATCTTCCAAACAGGCCATGAAATCGGATGACAAGGGCATCTCGCGGTCATCACAGGTTAATTCCACCTTTACCATTGCGCCGTGTTTTTTTCCAATCCCCTTGCGCATGGTGGCATTCACCGCCATGATGAACGAACCACCCCCCATGGGGATCAAAGCAACCTGTTCGATCTTATACGCATCCAGTTTTCCTTTAACCCGAAAGGATTGCTTTTGTCCCGGTTTTAGCTTTTCAGCCAGATCTGCAGGAACCTCAATATAGGTCCAACCTGTCTTCTCTCCTTTTGTGTTGAACTTTTGCAAGGCTGTATTAAAAGATATCTTCATTGAATTAAAAAATAGTTCCTTAAATTAATGAATCCCTCACTAAAATGGCGTATCTTCGCGGCGTCAATTTGAGTTTTACCGCTTCGATAATGGAAAGTCTTAATTTCTACGCATCACTGCTAATAGTTAGTCTTCTTTACAGGCCGGTCCCTCAAGCATTTTTTAAACACAATTTTTGTAAATGAACATTTACGTTTCAAATTTAAGCTTCAACGTAACAGATGAAGACTTAAGGTCCTATTTTGAGGAGTATGGCGAAGTATCTTCTGCCAAAGTAATCACCGACAAATTCACTCAGCGCAGCCGCGGATTTGGTTTCGTGGAAATGGCTGATGATGAAGCCGCCCGCAAAGCAATCGCCGAGCTGGATGGAGCCACTGCTGATGGCCGTGCCATCAAAGTGACCGAGGCTAAGCCCCGGGAAGAAAGACCCGCTGGTGGACAGCGCCGTTCTTTCGCCGGTCAAAATAACCGTTGGTAATCTTACCATCGAACGCACAAAAAAAGTCGGAACAATTGTTCCGACTTTTTCATTTTAAACCGATCCCGATTATGCTCTCGCGCGGGACGGTGCTTTACGCTTTGATTTTTTAATCGCTGCCTCAATCTCTTTGCTCAGGTTGGCAAAGGTGGGTTTGCCCTTTAAAGGCGCCCCGTTGATAAAAAAGGCAGGTACTTCTTTTACCCCTAAACCGATGCCTTCTTTCAGGTCATCCTGTACCTGCCAGCCAAACTTACCGTTTACCAGGTGGTCCAGGAATTTTTTATCGGTCACCCCCGCTTCGCGTGAGTGGAGTTTCAAACTAGTAGTACCAAGGCTCCGCCTGTTCTGGAACAATACATTGTGCATTTCCCAAAACTTACCTTCCTGGGCCGCGGCAATCGCCGCTTCACCAGCCTTCATGCTTCGTTGATGGATCATGGTCTGAGGGAAATGACGAAAATTGAATCGGATCTTCCCTTCATATTCTTCCAGTAGCTGTTTCACGATCTCATTCGCTTTCGCACAAGCCTCACTCTCATACTCACCAAATTCCATTAAAGTCACCGGGGCTTCCGGGTTTCCAACAAAAACATCTCGAGGTTCAATGATTATTTCTTCTTCCTTTTTAAATGCCATAAAATTCTCCTTTTAAATATTTCCCTGT
>JANRLV010000018.1:0-6880 GCA_033762195.1 Chitinophagaceae bacterium
GTTTCTTAATCTTGCCTGCGCAGGCGCTGTAACCGCATTGAAAACGCCAAACCCAAAGTTTTTTTGATTTCTGCCCGAAAACTTAACGGCGTTGTATAATTGGGTTAGCGTAGGGTTTTTAACCAGGTCATAAACAGAGGAGGTATCCGCAAAATTTCGGATCTCCCCGTACCTGGAAGGAGTAGCGCCTACCCTTCGGCTATAAAATAAGCCAGCCTTATTAAACAATTCAGTCCCTTCCGTAAAAAATGGCCTGTTCTCTGTAAACCGAACTTCGAATGGTGAAAGATTATTGATCACATTATCCGATACTACCTGGCCAAAATCCGGAATAAGCGTGGCATCCAGTGTAAAGCTTTCATTGATGCCATATTTTACATCCATACCACCGGAGCGTAGGAATTCACTTTTGAAGGATGAATTTTGCGGCACCGATCGAAAACCTGCAGATAAGTAGGGCGAGAAACTCAACCGCAAGGGCGGTTCAATATTTTCGAGGCTTTCCAGATCGCCAAATTGATTGACAAACCCGTTGACGGAAGGGTTCACCGGATTCCAAAAGGAGGTTTCGTTGGTGCGACGGGTATGTCGAAGAAAATTCAGGCCCCAGGTTTGTTTATTGTTTTTGGAAAACCGAAGCGAGATATAGGGAATACGCATTTCAACAATCCATCCATCTGAACGGGTTGTAACCTTGCTTTCCCAGACCGCCTCCCAGGTCTTATCTCCATATTCCCCAAAATCAAGATCAAGGTTACTTCCTATTCGGGCATCGGATTGAACATTGGCAGATGTTACAAGAAATTGAAATCCATTCTGGTCATCATTGTAGGTATCAAAAAAAACAGAGAAATAATCTACATCCTGTCTTTGTTCTCCATCCCGTACCGTCAATTGTTTTCGGATCAGTGCGGGATCATCATAGAGATAGGCGCCGATATAGATCGCGGCATCATCGTACAAGAGTTTAACGCTTGTGTTTCTGGAGGCCGGTGCGCCAAAAGAGGGGAAATTCTGAATGAACTGATCCGCTACCGGGGCATTGATCCATGCAGGATCGTTCAGGTCACCATCAATGCGTGGCACCTGTTCTGTTTTAACAGCTTTTAATATTTTATTTTGTGCGGAAAGCGGTTGAATAAAAAAGAACGCAACGATCCACAGCCAACTGTATTTTCTCATAACCCATCAGGGCTGTAAATATAATATTAACGCCAGAAACCCATGGGTCGAAAAACCCTGAAAAAATACGGTCTTAGTTCATCTTCTTTTTCAAGGAGTTAACCTGTTGATTGAGATTGGTGACCATGCTGGCGATCTGGTTGATATCCCAGCGTTGAGTTTGTCCTGCCCGGCTGATCACCACCTGGGCCTGCCAGATCTCCAATACCTCTTCAGCACTCAGGGCGTAGGGAGGATAAGCAGGATTATCCGAGATCATATTCAATTTATTCTTGGAGCGACCATTTTTCTCTACTCGTTTATAAACGATGCCCTCATTGCGCGACACAACGATATAGGTATTGGTGGAACGGATCTCGTCCATGGAATCTATCTTCTCACCCACAATGATGGACCCGCTGGGTGTAGGCAGCATGGAATCACCAATGATCTCAAAAGCGCGGTAATTTCCACCCGACAGCATGGGGAGCGTAAAAGTGTTTAATTCATCAATGAATTCAGTATCGGCATACCCGGCCAGATAGCCGGCTGCCGCCTTTACTGGTACAAATGGAATCTCAGATCTCCCTTCTGCCATTTTCATGGCACGTCTGCGGGCAAGGTAATTTGATTTGGACTCGCTCAGGTCCTTTCGGAGCAGATCGTCCAGGGTCAACTTGAAAATATCACAAACCACTTCGAGTACATCGATCCGGGGTTCCGCCCTTTCCTCTTCATAGGCACCTATAAGAGAGCGTTTGATGCCCAATTTGTCGGCAAATTCCTGTTGTGTCCAACCGCGAAGTTTACGGAGATACTTGAGATTTTGGTTTGAAATGGCCATATTAAGCTAATTGAGTTAGTGCAAATTACTAATTTTTTTAGAAATCCAAATTTATTCATTCCGATAATTTTGGACAGGCGGGAAAAAGGGAACAATTTTGCACCGAAACCAAAGACCATGGCCAAGAAGACCGGGAAGAAAGATAAGCCTGTTATATTGATCACCAACGACGATGGGGTTACGGCACCGGGGATACGCAACCTGGTGGAAGCGGTAAAAGACCTGGGAAAGATCGTCGTTGTAGCTCCCGATAAACCTCAATCCGGCATGGGCCATGCCATCACCATCGGTTCTCCGCTCCGGCTCAGCCCGGTGCATATCTTTGAAGGAATAGAAGCTTACCAATGTACGGGTACCCCGGTGGACTGTGTGAAATTGGCGGTGGACAAGGTTCTTCACCGCAAACCCGATCTCTGCCTGAGCGGCATCAACCATGGCGCTAACCATAGCATCAATGTCATCTACTCGGGCACCATGTCAGCCGCTGTAGAAGCCGCGATCGAAAGCATACCTTCTATTGGATTCTCTTTATTGGACTATAGCATTGAAGCAGACTTTACCGGGGCCAGGCAATATGCCCGGATCATCGTGGAGAAAATGCTCAAAACCCGCCTTGATAAACACACCGTCCTCAATGTGAATATCCCCTCGCTTCAGCCTGAACCGATCAAAGGAATAAAGATCTGCCGGCAAGCCTATGCGAAATATGAAGAGGATTTTATTGAACGAACAGACCCCCACGGAAGAAAGTATTACTGGCTTACCGGGGAATTCGTCAATTTCGATAAAGGAAAAGATACCGATGTGTGGGCCCTGGCGAATAATTATGTGAGCGTGGTTCCGGTACAATTTGACCTGACCAATTACGTTCTTAAGTCTAAACTGGAAAAACAGTGGCAACCTTCTTCCTCAAAAAGGACAACCTGAAGCTCGGATTGGTCCTTGGCATCCTTGGACCCGTTCTCGGACTTTTCGTCGTCTATCTGCTGAAAGACGATTTTAACGGACTCCCCTTTTCGGATTTCCTTGATCTGTTCCTGCATGATAACAAGATCATCACGTCCATTGGCGCCCTCTGTCTGCTGGCCAATGCGGTGTTATTCACTCTTTACATCAACACGCAACGTGATAAAACCGCCAAAGGTATTTTTGTCACCACCCTTATCTATGGCATCGCCATACTCGTGCTCAAATTGCTGAACAACTGATCATGAAGTATTATCTCATTGCCGGGGAGGCATCCGGCGACCTGCATGGCAGTAACCTGGTAAGGGAGCTGGTCAAACAGGATCCCTCCGCAGCCATCCGCTGTTGGGGAGGTGACCTGATGCAGGAAGCAGGTGGCGAGTTGGTGAAGCATTACCGCGACCTGGCTTTTATGGGATTTGCAGAAGTCATTAAAAACCTTCCCACCATCTTTCGTAACCTCCGGTTTTGCAAGGAAGATATTCTATCCTGGAAACCTGATGTACTCATCCTGATCGATTATCCGGGTTTCAATCTCCGCATTGCCAAATGGGCCAAACAACAAGGACTGAAAGTGGTGTACTATATCTCCCCTCAGGTTTGGGCCTGGAAGGAGAACAGGGTCAAAAGCATGAAGACCTGTATTGATAAAATGCTCGTGATCCTGCCTTTTGAAAAAGATTATTATGAAAAAAAATGGGACTGGCCTGTGGAATATGTAGGTCACCCGTTGGTGGAAGTGATCGATCGGTTTCGCGGCCAACCAGTTAAATTGGAAATCCCGGGCGATGCGGATAAACCTATTATTGCTCTGCTGCCTGGCAGCCGCAAACAGGAGATCCTGAAGAAACTGCCCGTCATGCTTGAAGTGACCCGCGCTTACCCCAACTACCGGTTTGTAGTAGCCAGGGCCCCGGGACTAGATACGTCATTTTATGAAGAGATGCTTCGGCCCTATGACAATGTCTATGCCGTTTCGAATGCCACCTATGCCTTGCTGAATAAATCCAAAGCGGCTTTGGTCACCTCTGGCACTGCGACCCTCGAGACCGCTTTGTTTGGGGTTCCCGAAGTGGTATGTTATAAAGGCTCTTATCTTTCTTATCAGATCGGAAAACGATTGGTGAAAGTAAAATTCATCTCCCTGGTCAACCTGATCTTGGATAAATTGGTGGTCAAAGAATTGATTCAGGACGAACTCAATACCACCCGGCTCCAGGCTGAATTAGATATTCTGTTGACGAATGAAGAACAGCAGGCACAGGTTCAGCAGGATTACAAGGCACTCCACCAACTCCTGGGACGGGGAGGAAATGCATCACAGCAGGCAGCCCGCTCCATTGTGGATTTTTTACAACATCCTTCAGCGAAGTAATTTAATGGCCAGAATGATCAGGCAAAGCAGAAAGATCAGGATGCTGATCCGGTTGATGCCATGCATATACTTGATCCACTGGGTCTTTGGCCGGTCCGGATCCGGTTTCCGGAGGTAGAGGTATTCGGCAATTTGTTTCATTACTCCCATATATTAAAGGTAGAACAATGCATTAAATTCTGAAATTATTGATTATTGATTATTAATTATTTACTAAAAACAATTCGACATTTTCCCGGCTGTGCCCGGTTCTTAAATCAAAAATCAATAATTAATAATTAATAATCACAATCAAATAATACCGTAACTTTTAGAAAAATTTATACTATGCGAATGCTAACCACCTTAATCCTTGCGCTCTGCATCAGCGCTTTTATCTCCCCTACAGCTTCCGCGCAATCGCCGGAGGAAATGCAAAAATGGATGGAGGCCATGACCCCTTCCGATGTTCATAAAATGATGGCTGAATGGGATGGTGTGTGGCAGGAAGATGTTAAAATGTGGATGGCTCCCGGTACTCCGGAGCAAACCATGAAGGCGACGGTAGAATGTAAAATGATCCTCGGTGGTCGTTATCAGGAGCAGAAACACAGTGGCTCCATGATGGGTATGCCTTTTGAAGGGTATAGCCTGACCGGTTGGGATAATTCCCGAAAAGTGTTTTCCAGCACCTGGATGGATAATATGAGCACAAGCATGATGTATATGGAAGGAACCTGGGATGCTGCAACAAAGTCAATGACCCTGAAAGGAAAAATGACCGATCCCATGAGTGGCAAACAGATCGATATCCGGCAGGTCCTTTATATTACCAGCAAGGATACCCAAAAACTCGAACAATACTCCACAGTGGATGGGAAAGAGTTTAAGAGTATGGAAATCGTTTTGTCCAGAATGAAGTAGCGTGAGACGTGATACGTGAGGCGTGAGTAGAGGTTTCCTACTCACGCCTCACGTCTTCCGTTTCACGACAAGTGTCTCACGTCTCACGCCTCTCGTCTCACTTCCTCTTCATCTTCATCTCCTCATACCTCCCCACCCAATCCTCCACCGTCATCTTAGCGGCCAGTTGGCCGATAAGGTCATAGGGAATTTTATCCATGTTCTTAAACCGGATACAACTTTTACCCATATCCAGTTTGCCAATATTGAGTTTTTTGTATTCTCCTTCAAACCACTTCAATATTTTCTGATCGGCGTAAATGCCCATGTGGTAAACGGAGATATTGTTCTTTTGAGACGCGATATTCATAAAAGGCAGCGGCATACTGGGGTCACAATGATACCCCTCGGCATAAATTTTATGGGGTACCACAAACCCGATCATGCCATAGTTCATACATTCCTGAAATCCCTTCGGGATATTCTTCTTGATCACTTTGCGAAGTTTGGTCATGGCTTCGAGCCGGTCAGCCGGCAATTCTTTCATGTACGCATCTACCGTAGGTGCTTTCGATTGCATATAAAATGATTAAAAGGAAGATAAATCATTCCCGCGAACGTGCATAAAAAAAATCGAGTCGGGGTTCAGGCGCAGCCTCGCCCCCATCGATCCAGGCATGAAGGGAATCAGTTCCTTTACGCTCATACACAATACGTTTGGGAAAATCATGCTGCGGATTGGAAGCGGTAAAGCCTTGTTCCCCAAAACGTACAATGGTAAAGGTGACCGGATTGGGAAAACCGGTGCCCAAGGTAGTTGGTATATAGCTCCAGCTTCCCGACCGGTGGATCAATTCCACCGACTCAAGCATTTGTTTCTCTCCACTATTCTTGAGCACATAACTCAGTCCGGCATACGAACTGTCATTTAGTTTTTTCCACTCCTCTACCACTTTGCTATCGGCTTTTGTCTGTACCCATTTTCCAACCAGCCAATCCCAATCTGATTGCTTGGCATTATTGTTACAGGAAAGAATCAGAGCGAGTGAAGCAAAAAGTAATATTCTCATTGACATAATTTAAACATAAAGTTTCTCGCAGCGTCCGCAAAGAACTTAGCGGGCGCTGCGAGAAACAAAACTCGGCATTGATTTCAAGGTAGAAAAAGAAAACTACATACCGGCCGGGATATTGTGCAAACCGATCCGATTTCCTTCGGTATCGATAAAAACAGCCATATCCCCATACTCTGGTGAAATGGCAGTTTTGGGCATGGCGACTTTTCCCCCGGCTGCTTCAACCCGATCAATGATGACCTGCACATCAGGGTTGCCATTCAGATAGATCAGAACCCCATCAGTGCCCGAGGGTTTGTGAAAACCACCACTGTCAACAATGGCGCCACCGATCCCGGTCATGGGGTCATCCAGTGGGAACATCCGCATCTTCATTCCCGGCATATCCATCGGGAAAAGCGTGCATTTAAAGATCGCTTCGTAGAACTTGGTGGCCCGATCAATATCCGTAGCAGGAATTTCGAACCAGGAGATGAAATGTTGCATTTTTTGAAGTTTAGATTTTAGTATTTCGAGTTTGGAGGACGAAGGACGGATGTTGGATGTTGGATGACGGATGACAGATGACAGATGACT
>JANRLV010000019.1:0-43255 GCA_033762195.1 Chitinophagaceae bacterium
ATTATACCACTACACCCGCTGTTTCAGCATCCGCTATAAGCGCTGGCCAGTTGGTGGTAACCATCCCTTCGGGAAACAACGAAGCCAGCTTTACTATACAAAAACCAGCAGGCGCTTTGTATGACGGGGATGAAAAACTGGTATTTGACATATACAGCTCGGGCAATCCTGTATTGATCGGTATCACTAAGCAATTGACAGTTTCTTTCTCCGAACTTGTAGCCACCAGCGCCTCCACCACCGTAAATGGAGGGGGTGCTACCTATCCCAACAAAGTGTTCATTGACCTGAGTGCTAACCGCCAGACCCCCGTGTTGCGTACCAATTGGGACCTTGGTTTTTATGGCGGGACAGATGACTATCGGGTTATTCTCAATTCTTCTTCGGCCATGATGGCGAAAATGATCGATAAGAACGATCTGACAACCGTGACAGCAGCTGACACACTTGGATTTTCCCTGGATGTCGCTTTTAGCCAAACCAATCCACTGGTTTCTCAGTTGCCGTATATCGATCATCCCAGTGGTGACCTTACACGTACCGCTATTGCTGCCATCAGCGCCAATGCAGCGGATAACAAGGTTTACATTGTTAATAGGGGTTTAGGAGTGGGCGTGCCTGCGCCAGCCAGAGGTTGGAAAAAGATTCGTATCATCCGCAACGCCTCTGGTGGATACACAGTTCAGCATGCCGACATTGCCTCTGCAACCTTTTCCACTATCGATATTCCAAAGAATGATGCCTATTATTTTACCTATGTATCCTTCGAAAACGGGCGTTTGAATATAGAACCTGAGAAGAAGAAATGGGATATTGCCTGGACCTATTTTTCCAATGCCACCAATTTTGGCGCCGGTGAAGTACCTTATCTGTTTCAGGATATCATTCTGCAAAACCGAAATGTTCAGGCTGCCAAAGTCATGACGGCTACCAAAGCCTATGCTGATTTTGGTGAAGCCGACATTGCAACACAGACGTTCTCCAGCCTGCAAACTTCCATTGGAGCGGATTGGCGAAGCGGCGGAGGCCCGACCTCAGCCCCTGCGGTGCGTACCGATCGGTATTATATTATAAAGGACGGGGATAATAACTACTATAAACTTCGTTTCACAGCGCTTACCCAAAACAGCGAAAGAGGATATCCGGCTTTTGAGGTGGTGTTGGTGAAGAGAGGCGGGTAAAATTATTTAACGCATATTCCCGATTTAGTAATTCAACTTCCCATTTCCGTAAGCTTCTGTCATTTCATTACATTTTTTTTGTAAAAAAAATTGAAACGAAATGCACAGAAGACTTCTTTCAGGAATAGCCATCGCCGTTGCTATTGCTTCCCAGGCCCAGGTAAATAACCGCCAGCAGATCGATAAACTCTGCGGGTGCTTTGAGGTGGATTTTAAATATGCAGAAACCTTTTCTCCCGATTATCAATATAAATTTCATGAAAGAGAAGAGATCGGAGGCACTGCTGAACTGGCCCTCCCCATAGAGGTAAGTGATAAAAAGGTAGTGATTCAGCACCTGTTGGTCGTATCGCCAACCATGATCGTCAAACATTGGCGCGAAGAATGGGAATATGAAGCCACCGTGATCTGGAAATACATTGGTGAACGCACCTGGGTAAAAGAACAAATTCCGGCGGATAAAGTAAAAGGTAAATGGGTGCAAACTGTTTGGGAAGTAGCGGATGAACCCCGCTACCAGGGATTTAGTGCCTTTGTGGAGCTCGACGGACATACCGTTTGGCAAAACACAACCGACGCCCCTTTACCCCGTCGCGAATATTCCGTTCGGAATGATTATAATATCCTTCGCCGCACCAACCGCCTGACCTTTACCGATAGTGGTTACCTGCATGAACAGGACAACCGAAAGATACTTCGCCAGGATGGAACGGATAAACTGCTGGTGGAGGAGAAGGGGTGGAATACCTACAGAAAGATCGAAGAGAAAGAATGCTCCCTGGCTTTGGATTATTGGGAGAAAAATAAGACCTATTGGTCACAGGTGCGGAGTGTTTGGGCAGATATCCTGAACGACCGCAACCAGATAACTTTACAGAATAGGGTCGAGGGGAAGATGCTGCATGAGTACCTGATCACACTGGGCAAAGAGGCGGTGGAGAAGAGGTATACGGAGGAAGAAGTGCGGAGGAAGATAACGGCGGAGATAGGGAAATTTTTGATCTAAGTTTCTAACCGCAGAGAACATGAGAACGCGGAGCTACGCAGAGATATTCACACGTTAACAACTATTGTTAAAAGCGATTAAATAATTTTCTCTGCGTATCTCCGTGTTCTCATGTTCTCTGCGGTAATACTATTCTTTAATAAGATCATTTTTTCTCCATTTGCAGATCGAATAAGAACTGAAACAGGTTCATCTCCGTCGGTATCTGTAATTTTTTTCGTAGCCTGTACCGGCTGATCTCCACACCCCGCACAGAGATACTCATTAACTGGGCGATCTCCTTGCTCGAGAGGTTCATACGCAGGTAGGCGCAGAGTTTTAGTTCATGAGGTTTCAGGTCGGGGTATTTCTCTTTTAATAAGACCAGAAAATCCCCGTGTACTTTATTAAAATGGACCGAGAAATGTTCCCATTCATCATTTAGTTTCTCCTCTTCTGAAATGACCCGGATCAGCTTTTTTAGTTCGGCTGTTTCTACGATCTCTTTGCCATGCCGGTTGAGGTGTTGCAGTTCTTCCTTGAATTTGAGAATGAATTCTTTCTTCTGAACCAGGTTCATGGTACTCGACGCCAATTCCGCATTCTTGAATTCGATCTCGGCTTCCAGTTTCTCATTCTTAAGCTGCGCCAACTCCTTCTCTGATTTTTCCAGCTCGAGTTGGTGCAGGTAGGCCATTCGTTTCTGTTCTTCCTCATACCTGGCTTTTTCTTCTTCAAACCGGCGTTCCTGTTTCTGGATATGCTTTTTCTCCTGCCATTTATAATAGAGATACGCCGCTGTCAGGATCAGCAATACATAAATGACCCGGGCCCAGGTGGTTTGATACCAGGGGGGTAATACGGTAAAACGGTAACTGTTTTCCGGCGATTCATTGTTTAAATGACTCCTTGCTTTGACCCGGAAGGTATAAGTACCTGCAGGTAGCTTGGTGTATTCTTTATCTGTTTTACCCGACCAGGGCGACCATTCCTCATCAAAACCCTCCAGCTTGTAACTGTATTCAATGGAGGAATGTTGGACAAAGAGCGGGGAGGAGAATTCAAACACAAAGGAGTTCCAACGGTAAGGTATCTCTACGCGACCAGCCTCTGCCGATGGTGTGAGGGAATGGTTATCGGTAAAATATCCGCCAAATAAAAGTGAATCAGTATCCGCCACGGCCTTTACCGAACGGATATGGACCTGAATAGGTCGAATATTTTCACGGTACTTCTGATAGTTGACATGATAGAACCCTCTTTCCCCGCCTATGAAGACATTTTCGGGGTCAAGTGGATACACCTGTTCAAACCCACTCAGGATACGTCCCTTTAATTCGGGAAGATAAAAAAGTTGGGGTTTGGGTCCTGCGAAGTCAAGTACACCCGGGCTTTTCTCGTGGACAAACCAGATATTTCCTTCTTTGTCCTCCTGCAGATAGCGCAGACTCGTTTCACCAAATAAGGGTTCATAGGTCGGGGAACGAATAAACCGGTCAGTCTTAGTATCGTATTGGTAAATGCCCTTCTCGGTTGCCACCACCAGTCCTTTACCAATATAATACACCTGATTGTTCAGGGTAGAAGGCAGGCCATTCTTTTCCGTATAGAGTCTTACGGAAGAATCCCTGGGGTCTATTTTATACACACCACGATAGGGATGAGAGATCCAAATAAACGAATTGTCAATAACAATATACCGGGCCGAACTGTTGTAGGTACTGAGGGCCCCCTGATCAAAAAACTGGTCCCCCTTTTTTTCATATACGTTTATCCCGTTGTAGTTACCGGCTACGATCTTGCCTTCATAGCCAGGAAAGGAAAGGCCTTTAAAATCCCAGAAACCACTGGTTCGCGATTGCAGGACGAGTTGATCGCCTTGAAGCCTGTAGAAACCATCATCCCGGCCAACCAGCAGGTCCCCGTTCACTGTCGTGATCTGCCAGGTTTGGCCACCTGCCAGCATCTTCACCCGGTTGGGAGTATAACTCAGGTCACCACCGCGTATAAATGGTACGGCAAATACACCGGTCGACAAGCCAAAGATCATTTGGTTATCATGGGAGGTCAGGGAGAATCCACCCCCATCATTGAACAAAGCGGGATTGATATGCGTGACGGCATTATTATAAGCGATGTAATCAAGTCCATTGTCAAGTCCCATCCAGATATTCCGGTCACGGTCAAGAAATAGCGTACGGATATTGCTATTTTGTAACCCCTCCTTTTTGGAAAACATTTCAATCACATTCCCACTGCCATCGGTGTGGTACATCCCATTGGCATAGGTGCCGATCAGAAAATTGTTTCGGTCAAAAATGATACAGGATGAGAAGTTCTGGCGGTTATCCACTTGTGGATGGCGCAGGACAAAGGGGATAAGTGCCTTGCCCGTCAATAAAAACAGCCCCCTTCCTGAGGTAGCGATCAGGCTGGTATCGGGTGAAAGGCGCGCGATCGACGTGATAAAAAGGTCATCCGGTAACTGGCCCCTTTCGATCAGGGTATTCCATTTACCACCCGAAAAACTCAATAGCCCGTTCTTTTCATCATGGGCGATCAGTTGGCCATCATGGACCCCAATGAACAACCAGGAAGAAAGCGGTGGGTGAACGGTCATTCGGTTTTCCGCATAGCGGATGATCTTATAATTGGAGCGAAAAAAAACATCATCATTGAAGCAGACTATATCCCATACATCCGAGAAATCACGGTCAGTTGGAGGGAGCAATTCCTTTAAAGAGGTAAATGTCAGTTTGCCAGCCTTATCGGGGGAGAAATAACCGATCTCATCCTGCCCCCCAACATATAGCCGATGGTCCTTACCAAACTCGATCGACCGGACAATAGTCTTGTTGGGGAGTGGATACAACTTCCAATAGGTACCATCAAAGGTTAAAACGCCTTCATTATTAGCGATATAGATTCTGCCTGAGGAATCCTGTCGGATATCCCAGTTCTGGGAGCCTGCTTTATAGGTCTGTTTGGAGAAATTGATCACCTCTTTTTGGGCGATATAGGACTGACCAGCCGTGCGTTGGATACATCCGGTGATCAGGAGTAGAAGTAATAGCTTTTTGGCCATACATCTGAGATTTATATCTATATCCGGCCTTTAGATGTAGTCCAGATGTAGAAAAATATGCTCAAATATAAGGAATTACAATATCTGTGTAGTAGGGATGTACCCTAAAATTTGCCTTCAAAATATTAGTGATTTAATTTCACAAATCCTGAAATCGGCCCTTATTGGGGTCAATTTTGTACTTAAACTGCTTGCGTATGAATGCTTATTCCCCTCCTTTGCTATGCTATTGGTATAGCCCTCCTTTTCCATTTTTATTTGACCGAAACAAATTATTCCAAACCAAATGATGGAATGCTTGCTGTCATTTTGTCCTATAACCTTCAAGCATAATGATTAAAAATTGCTGTTTATGAAAATGAAATTCAAACAAGGGCTGGCTACCGTACTGGTCCTGTTGATCAGCCTGGTAACCCTGGCACAGCAGATCACGGTAAAAGGTAAAGTGACCGGTCGGTCTGATGGGCAACCATTGTCCGGCGCTTCTGTACAGGTGAAAGGCGGTGGCGCAGCCACTACCACCGGTGCAGATGGTTCATTTACCCTGACCGTTCCCGGCCCGGGTGCGGTGATCGTAGTGACCTATGTAGGGTTCTCGTCACAGGAACTAACCGTTCCGGCCAGTGGCGACATGAACTTTTCCCTGACCGAAAGCGCGGCTACCACACTTACTGATGTCGTGGTAGTGGGATATGGTACCCAACGGGTGACCAAAGTATCCGGCGCGATTTCCACAATTAAAAGTGGAGATATTGAAAAACTAAGACCGGTACGTACCGAAGAAGCCCTCCAGGGCCGCGCGGCCGGTGTTAACGTGATCCAGGGTGGTTCACCCGGTTCCAAACCCACCGTGTTGATCCGTGGTATCCCTTCCTTCTCCGGAACAGACCCCGTCGTGATCGTGGATGGTGTTCCCCAGACCTTGACCGATCTGAATTCCATCAATGCATCTGATATCGAGTCCATCAGTGTTTTGAAAGATGCCGCCACCACCGCCATTTATGGGGTGAAAGGGGGTAACGGGGTGATCGTGGTGACCACCAAATCAGGTCGCCGCACCGCCAAACCCGATATCACCATCAGCAGTAATTATGGTGTACAGGAAGTGATGAACTATATAGGTGTACTGAATGCCTCCGAATATGCGGCCATGATCAATGAAGGCAGCACTGTATCAGGTGGCGATATCATTTTCCCCGATCTTTCGGCATTGGGTGTAGGCACCAACTGGCAAAAAGAGATCTTTGAAACAGCCCCCATGCAATCGCACAATATTAGCGTCCGTGGCGGTGGTGACCGGATGTCTTACTTCCTTTCCGGCGGATTCCTCAGCCAGGGTGGTATCGTAGGGGGGTATGATAAATCCCGTTTCAACCGGGGTAACCTCACCGCCAACCTCCAGTTTGACCTTTCCAAAAAATTGAAATTCATCATGAACACCTCGGGTGTGCTGTTGGATGGAAAAGGCATTCAGGAAAACTCCTTTAATAGTATCATCGGAAGCGCCCTGAACTTTGACCCTACTGTACCGGTACTGAACACCGTACCTAATACCGTTGGGAAATATGGATTCAGCAACCTGCTGCTCTCCGAGATATTCAACCCGCTGACCAAACTTGACAATACATACAATAAGAATTCAGGCACCAAGATCTATGGTAAGTTTGAATTACAGTATGATGTGATCAAAAACCTCAAACTCTCCACCCGTTTTGGATATACCAAATATGATGGTAATGCCAAATCCTTTACGCCCCTGGTATTCTACGGTCTGAATAACGTAGAGAACACCATGAATGCGGATGGCTCAACAGTGGTGGGTAAGCACAATAGCGTATCTCATGAAAAGACCAGCAATTTCAACTATACCTGGGAATCCTTTGCCAATTACAATTTCGATATAAAGGATGACCACCAGTTCGAAACCGTGCTTGGTTTCTCTCTGGCACGTATCTCTGGTAATGCGGCCGGTGCCAGCCGTCAGGATGTTCCTTTCAATAGTTGGGAATTTGCTGACTTTACCGCTGCTACCGGACAAAACAATGCCGCCAACAGTAACGCACTGACTGGTTATTATTATCAGTATTTCCGTCGCAACCTTTCTTATTTTGCCCGGGTCAATTATGATTATAAAGACAAATACCTGGCTTCCTTTACCGCTCGTCGCGACGGTTCCTATGCCTTTGGTACCGAGAATAAGTATGCGAACTTCTTCTCCGGTTCATTGGGTTGGGTAGTTACCCGCGAAGACTTTTTCCAGTCCGATTTCATTGATTTCTTAAAGATCCGTGGTAGTTATGGATCAATCGGAAATGAGAATGTCGATCCTCAGTTTGTAGGGATTGTAACCGGCGGACCCAGCTATGGCTCTACCGCCAACAGTAATGGTTATACCTTTGGCGATATCTTCTATCCCGGTTCAACCGTTGGATCTGCCGCCAATGATGCCCTTCGCTGGGAGAAACAACTACAGGCCAACTTTGGTTTTGATATGACCTTTAATGATCGTCGGTTCTCTTTGTCCGCCGATTATTTCCAGAAATCAGTAGATGGTCTGCTCTTTACACCCTCTGCTTCCCTTTATCTGGGTACCGTTCCTATCCCTACTGCCAATATCGGATCTACCGAGAGCAAAGGGTTTGATGTGACCTTAGGATATAATAATTCTTTTGGTAAGGATTTCAAACTCAATACCACCGTCACTTTCACAACAGCCACCAATAAAGTAACCGCTACCAATGATGATGGTACCGCACGTATCCTGGGTGGAGGTTATTTCAATGGACAATCGCAAACAGTGACCGTATTTGAAAAAGGCGAAACGCCAGGTTATTTCTACGGATATAAAACCGATGGCCTGTTTCAAACTACAGCCGATGTAGCCGCCTGGGCCTTGCAACCCGGCGCACAACCTGGGGATATCCGTTTTGTAGACATGAATAAGGACAATGTGATCAACTCCCAGGATATGGTTAAGATCGGCGATCCTTTCCCTGACTTTACCATGGGTTGGAACCTCAACCTCGAATTCAAAGGATTTGATTTCACCGCCTTTACTTATGCTTCCGTAGGCAATGATATCTATCGTGCTTTTGAACGGAACGCGAACTACTCCAATAAGTTCAGGTCTGTGCTGGGTCGTTGGACCGGCGCCGGAACAACCAATGATGCGCGGTACCCCCGCTATTCTTTTACCGATGCCAATAGCAATATCCGCGTATCCGATCGCTTTGTGGAAGATGGTTCATTTGTAAAAATCAAAAACCTGCAGTTGGGTTACACTTTCCCGAAGAATTTGGTCGGTAAAGTATTTACCGGACTCCGGGTTTATGCCCAGGTAAAAAATGCCTTCACCTTTACCAAGTACACCGGTTATGATCCTGAGATCCCCGGTGGTATCCTGGATACAGGGGTGGATCGTGGCGCTTATCCACAGGCACGCACCTATGCATTGGGTATTGATATCAAACTTTAACTCTTTAAGTGTAATGATATGAAAAGGAACAAATTTTCCATATTGACTGCAGCCCTGGTGCTTGTGTTTACCACCTTCACCTCCTGCAAAAAGTGGCTTGACTATAATCCACATGATGATTTCCGTACCACGGAATTGGATTATCTCAAGTCTGAAAGCGATTACCGCACGATGGCGGTAAGCGTATATACTCCGATTCAATGGCTCAACCAGGCCGTAGTGGTTGGCGAGATCGCGTCTGACAATGCCGTAAGCGGGGGAGAGAATGCCTCCGACGTTCTGGCCTTGCAGCAGATCGATGACTATACCCACACACCGGTCAATTCACAACTGACTGAATTGTGGCAGGCCGCTTACGAAGGCATCAACCGGGCAAATTACATGCACCAGTATAAGGACAAGAACCTCGCCGGCGAAACCATCAATTTCGCGGGAAAGGATGCCTTGTACGGTGAAGTTTATTTCCTTCGCGCCTATTATTATTTCCACCTCGTGAAGTTTTTTGGCGATGTGCCGCTCTTCACCGATCGTCGGTTATCGCTTAGCGATTCGCGTCAGTTAAGCCGTGCTCCTAAAGCCGATGTGTATGCCGCTATCGAAGCCGATCTTACCAGTGCGATCGCCGTATTACCTGCGGTGCAGGTTGAGAAAGGACGGATCACCAAGTATGCCGCACAGGCTTTGTTGGGTAAGGTTTATCTGTATCAAAAGAAATATGACCTGGCCGCTTCCACGCTGGATAATGTCATCACTTCCAATGCTTTTTCGCTGGTATCCAATTTTGCCGCCATGTTCTTGTCATCCGGTGAGAACGGGCCAGAATCGGTATTTGAAATACAGTACAGCAATGGATCTCCTTATTATAATTGGGGCGGTGTCACCCGCGGTCAGGGTAACCTGTCGGTTCAACAATGTGGTATCCGTGGTTTGAACGGCTCAGCCAATATGCCTTATGCTCCGGGTTGGAGTACCAATCTTCCCACACAGAACCTGGCCAATGCTTATACTGCCGGTGATCAACGGAAGGATGCAACGATTCTGGATATCGAAGCGTATAAGGCGGCTAATCCTTCTTATAATATTACCTATCAGGTTGCGCCTTATAAGAATACCGGTCTGTATAACCAGAAATACCATCCCCGTAAGGGAGAAACCTCCGGTCAGATCGAGTTGAACTACCTGAACAATTATCGCACCATCCGGTATGCCGATGTATTGTTGATGGCGGCTGAAGCTTTCAACAAAGCTTCTGCCCCCAATGATGCCAAGGCGCAGAACTATCTCAATCAGGTTCGTCGCCGGGCCTTTGGAGATAACCTGCATGATATCACTGCTACAGGAAATGCCCTGTATGAAGCGATATTGACTGAACGCAGACTGGAACTGGCCATGGAAGGAGACCGCTTCTTTGATCTGGTACGTACCGGAAAAGCAGCAGGTACCATTGCTGGTTTTGTTCCTGGTAAACATGAAGTGTTCCCCATTCCTCAACAGGAAGTGGAAGTTTCTGGTATTGCACAAAATGATGGATACTAAGCCCCACCAAAAAACGATTGTATGAGAACAATAAAGATTTTATCTGGTTTATTGATGATGCTGGCCTTTACGGTTAGCTGCACCCGCGAAGAGTTTGATGACCTTTCGCTGGTAGCCAGCGGCACCGCGCCGGCCAACCTCTCCGTCCTGTTTGAGATTACTCAGGACAATACGGGAAATGTGACGATCACACCCAACGGAGAAGGGGTATCATCCTACGAAGTATATTATGGCGATGGAACAACGGTTCCAGCTAAAGTGAACCCTGGTAAGAATACCACACATCGCTATGCCGAAGGGCAATACCCGGTGAAGATCGTGGCCTATGGGATCACCGGCAAAACCACCGAGTTCACCCAGCAACTCACCGTGTCCTTCCGGGCACCTGAGAACCTGGATGTAACCATGTCAATCGACCCCAACAACAATTTTAAAGTAAACGTATCTGCGACTGCGACCTATGAGACCAACTTCAGGGTTTATTTTGGCGATGTGCCCAATGAAGTACCCATCACCTTTATCGAAGGCCAGACCGTTAGCCACACCTATGCGGCTGTTGGCGACTATACAATAAAAGTGGTGGCCCTGAGCGGTGGCGCGGCGACCACAGAATTTTCACAGGTGATGAGCATTGTGGATCCAGTTTTATTGCCGCTGACCTTTGAGTCTTCCACCATCAATTACGCTTTCAACAATTTTGATGGGGGTGATGCCAGTGTGATTGCTAACCCGCAGATCGGTGGTATCAATACCAGCGCTAAAGTGGGACGGATGATCAAGAACCCCGGACAAGTTTGGGGCGGAAGCTGGATCGGACTGGGTAACGCGATCGACTTCTCCACCAACAAGTATTTCCTGATGAAAGTATTCTCTCCCCGCGTAGGCGCCAAAGTGCTGCTGAAAGTAGAGAATGCCTCTAATGGCGCGATCGCGTATGAGAAGGAAGTGACCACAACTGTGGCCAACGCCTGGGAAGACCTGTTATTTGATTATACAGCGATCAATACCGCCAATCAATATCATCATATTGTTTTGATCTTTGAACTGGGTACCGCCGGTGATGGAACCGCCAACTTTACGTTCCTGTTTGATGATATCCGCCTGGTGAGTACGCCTCCTCCGGCCATCAGCCTGCCGCTTGATTTTGAATCAACTTCGCTGACCTACAATTTTACCAATTTCGATGGCGGTGATGCATCGGTGATCGCCAATCCACATTCGGGAGGCATCAATAGCAGTGCAAAGGTAGGTCGCATGATCAAAAACAACGGACAGCCCTGGGGTGGTTCCTTTATTACCCTGAATGGCCCCATTGATTTTACCAATAAGTATTTCCGCATGAAAGTATATTCTCCCCGCGTAGGCGCCAAAGTGCTCCTCAAAGTGGAGAATAGTGCCAATGCCGCACAGAACTATGAGAAGGAAGTGACCACCACGGTAGCCAATGGCTGGGAAGATCTGGTATTTGATTATACCGCGATCAATACCACCCAAAACTATGACCGCATCGTACTGATCTTTGAATTGGGTACAGTGGGAGATGGATCGGCCAACTTTACTTTCTATTTTGATGATATCCGACTGGTGGCTACAGCTGCTTCAACAGATATCGCCCTGCCCCTCGATTTTGAATCCACTACGCTGACCTATTCCTTTACCAATTTCGATGGTGGAGATGCAAGCGTGATCGCCAACCCACATTCGGGTGGTATCAACACCAGCGCTAAAGTTGGTCGCATGATCAAAAATGCGGGACAACCCTGGGGTGGTAGCTGGATCGGATTGACCAATCCCATCAACTTTGGTGCAGGCACTACTTTCAAAATGAAAGTGTACTCTCCACGTGTTGGCGCTAAAGTATTATTGAAAGTAGAGAATCAGACCAATGGCGGTATCAGTTATGAAAAAGAAGTAACCACCACCGTGGCTAATGCCTGGGAGGAACTCACTTTTGATTACTCCGGCATCAACCTGGCCAACACCTATCAGAAGATCGTTTTGATCTTTGACCTGGGTACGGTCGGCGATGGCTCTTCCAATTTCACATTCTATTTTGACGATATCAAACTTAACTAACTATAAAAGACAGATCATGGTAACTAAAATAAAAGCAATCGGCGTTCTGTTTCTGATGACGGTCATCACCATCATCAGTTGCAAGAAGGAAGAATATTCCTTTGGTACGCTCAAGTCACCTGAAGGTCTTACCATTACCACGGCCATTACCGGGGTAAATGCCACCAATCCGGATGGCGATGGCTCAGGACTGGTACAAGTGACTGTTTCAGCGACAGATGCCCTCACCTATAAGATCGACTTTGGCGATGGTATAAGCAAAATGGTCCCCGGTGGTGATATCACCTATAAGTATAATAATCCCGGCACATTTGATTACACCATTACCGTTAACGCCATTGGTAAAGGCGGTACCATTACCACACTCAGCAAGCGGATTCGTGTGTTTGTAGCCTTTGAAATCCCGGCCGAGATCGTGACCGCCCTTACTACAGGTACTTCCCGTGTTTGGGTAACCGATAAAGATGCCCCCGGGCATTTTGGAGTAGGACCGGTGGATGCCTTTTCACCCATCTGGTATGCCGCACCGCCCAATACCCGCGAAGCCTGTGCTTACGATGATGAGATCACCTTTAGCAAAGATGCGAATGGACGTATCTTCATGAGCATCGACAATAAAGGACAGTCATTCTCCATTGGGGCAGCAGTACCCTTCTACGGGTTTGCCGGAGGTGATGGTTGTTACGGCACCAGCACAGGAGGCAATAAGCAATTGACCTTTATGCAGGCAACTTCGGGCTCTACCAGCGCTGTTTCTACCCAAATACAGTTTATGGTTCCCGGGAATGGGATCATTAACTTCGGTACTGGCGGAACCATGTATGAGATCCTTTCCATTTCCAATACAAGCATGAATTTGCGGAATATTGGTATTGACGGGAATTCATGGTATCAGATCCTGAAGCCAAAACCATAAATCGATGTTAGATGTCGGATGTTGGATGTTAGAAAATAGGGAATAATTACAATCCAACATCCAACATCCGGCATCAATATTCATTATGTCCTTAAACCTGTGCATCATGCGAAAACTAACTTTTCTGATCTCCACCTTAGTCCTTCTTGCATTTTCCTGTAAGAAAAAAGGAAATGGTACTGAAGACCTACCTCCCTCCAACTTACAGGTGACAGCCAATGTGAGTACTGATAACAGCGGGAATGTCCAGTTCGTAGCCACGGCCACTAATGCAGTAAGCTATGAGTATGGGTTTGGGAACGGCGTATTTCAAACCGTCAGCTCGGGCACGGTCACCTATAAGTACCCGGCCTCGGGTACATATACCGTTACCGTTACGGCGCGAAGTGCCGGTGGGCAAACAGTATCTACCTCCATTCAGGTCACTGTTACTGTGACATTGACGCTTGTCTGGTCAGATGAGTTTGACGCACCGGGAGCACCCAACCCGTCCAAATGGGGGTATGACCTCGGCGCCGGTGGATGGGGTAATAATGAAGTACAGTATTATACCAATCGGTTGGATAATGCGGTGGTTTCCGGGGGTACTTTGAAGATCATTTTAAAAAAGGAAACCTTTAGCGGCAGCCCGTATACCTCTGCCCGCCTATTGTCCAAGGATAAATACTCCTTCAAATATGGTAAGATCGAAGCCCGGGCCAAATTACCAGCAGGTGGAGGTACCTGGCCAGCCATCTGGATGCTGGGTAATAATATTGGAAGTGTAAGCTGGCCCGCTTGTGGAGAGATCGATATCATGGAGCACGTTGGCAATTCCCTGAACAAGATCTATGGCACCGTTCATTATCCCGGCGCCAGCGGTGGTTCTGCCATTGGCGGTACAGTGAATATCAGCAATGTTTCCACCGAGTTTCACCTGTATGCCGTGGAATGGACTCCTTCCTCGATCAAGTTCCAGGTGGATGGGGTAACCTTCTTTACGTTCACCAACGCACCCGCACTGCCCTTTAACCAGAATTTCTTTATCATTCTCAATATCGCCATGGGAGGAAATTTTGGAGGCGCCATCGATCCGGCTTTTACTGAAAGCCAAATGGAGATCGACTATGTGCGGGTATATCAATAAGCAGACACCTGGCGAGAAACCTGTTTCAACCAACAATATGAAAAAGCAGAAACTCATCATATGGAGCCTCTTGTTGGGAGGAATCACCCTGCAACTTTTCACCCAATGCAATTCCGCGACGGGAAATGGAGCGGCTCCGGTAACAGATACTTTAAAGACCATCCTGTTTGATGATTTTTCAGGCCCGGGCCTGGATAGCACCCGATGGAGTGTGGAAACCACCGGTATCCATGTTAACAACGAATTGCAGGCCTACATCAATTCTCCCGATGTCATTCACCTGATCGATGGGAAAAGCGAAGGAGCAGAGAATGGCGCTTTGGTACTACAACCGCATTACCGTCCAGGGTTTGTTACCCCTGACGGACGCAAATTTGATTTTGTTTCCGGACGTATCAATACACGGAATAAGGTACAGTTCGCCTATGGTACCGCCTCTGCCAAGATCAAACTGAGCCCGGGAGCAGGCCTCTGGCCCGCCTGGTGGTTATTGGGAAATGGCGAATGGCCGGCCACAGGTGAAATCGATATCATGGAGTACGTGGGAGAAACCGACTGGGCCAGTGCCGCCGTGCATGGAACAGGGTATAGTGGTGATGCCGGACTCGTAGACCGGTATTATTTCCCGGATAGCAATGATGTGACCCAATGGCATATCTATTCGGTGGATTGGGGACCGGACAGTCTCATCTTCTATTATGATGGCATCCCGATGTTTCGCGTTACCAAACCGATGACCGAATTCTTTGGCACCTGGGCCTTTGATAATCCCAAATACCTCATCCTCAACTTTGCGGTAGGCGGTGTATTCCCCTATAAAGTAAACGGGATCAAAGAACCCTATTACGGTCTTTCTTCCAATACACTTGAATCCATCAAGAAAGGCGAAAGTCGGATGGTGGTGGATTGGGTGCGGGTTGTGGGGAGGTAGTAATGATTCCTCGGATTGCAACGAAATCCATGCTATTATCGAGACCGGAAATCCAAAAATCCTGGTTACCTTTGCCCCCTTAAAAATCGCAAATGACCTCGAGGTATAGGGAGTTTTCCGGATTGAATTTACCCGCTATCGAGCAGGATATACTTCAAAAATGGACTGATAATCAGGCCTTTGAGAAAAGTGTGTCCTTGCGAGAGGGAGCTACCCCGTTTGTGTTTTATGAAGGGCCTCCCAGCGCCAATGGCATGCCCGGTATCCACCACGTTATTTCACGTACACTCAAAGACCTGGTTTGCCGCTACAAGACCATGAAAGGCTTCCAGGTGAACCGTAAGGGTGGTTGGGATACCCATGGCCTCCCGATCGAGTTGGGGGTAGAGAAGGAGTTGGGTATTACCAAAGAAGATATCGGGAAAAAGATCACGGTAGAAGAATACAACCGCAAATGCCGCGAGGCTGTTTTGCGGTATAAAGATAAATGGGATGAGATCACCCGGAAGATGGGCTATTGGGTTGACCTGAATGATCCCTATATCACCTTCAAGAACGAATACATCGAAACCCTCTGGTGGTTATTAAAAGAATTATATAAGAAAGGCCTGCTCTATGAAAGTGTGAGCATCCAGCCTTATTCACCCGCAGCAGGTACCGGCCTTAGCTCACATGAGTTAAACCAACCGGGTACCTATAAAGATGTCAAAGACACCAGTTGTGTGGCCATGTTCAAGGCTGTGAAGAATGACCGGTCAGCTTTTTTATTTCAGGCAGCCCCGGTAGAAGAAATTTTCTTCCTGGCCTGGACCACTACACCCTGGACACTTCCTTCCAATCTTGGTCTTACCGTAGGCGGTAATATTGATTATGTATTGGTAAAAACGGTCAATCCGTACCTGCACAATACCATCCATATCATTCTGGCTAAGGCTTTGTTGGGTAAATACTTCAAGCCGGAGAATGAATCAGGCGATTTCAGCGCCTATAAAAACGACGGCAAGAATATACCTTATCAAATCCTTTCTGAATTCAAAGGCTCGGCCATCGAAGGGTGCAGCTATGAACAGCTGTTGCCTTACGAAGCCAACTCTCCAGCCCAGATCGAAGAAATTACACCGGGTGCAAAACCTTTCCGTGTATTGGTGGGTGATTTTGTGACCACCGAAGATGGTACCGGTATTGTCCATACCGCTCCTGCCTTTGGCGCTGATGACTTTCGCGTTGGGAAGAAATACAATATTGGTATCCTCACCATGGTGGACAGGCAAGGTAAATTTGTCGATGGACTGGGTGAGTTCAGCAACCGGTATGTCAAGAATTATAAAGATCAGCCGGATTATGAAGATGTGAATGTGGACATCAGTGTTAAACTGAAGAAAGAGAACCGCGCTTTTAAAGTAGAAAAATACGAACATAGCTATCCCCATTGCTGGCGTACCGATAAACCTGTTCTTTATTACCCATTGGACGCCTGGTTCATTCGCACCACAGCCATCAAGGACCGAATGGTGGAACTGAATAAGACCATTAACTGGAAACCGAAGTCTACCGGCGAAGGCCGCTTTGGTAACTGGCTGGAGAATATGGTGGACTGGAACCTCAGCCGCTCGCGGTATTGGGGAACACCCTTGCCCATCTGGCGCAGTGAGGATGGGGAAGAAGTGAAATGCATTGGCTCCATTACCGAACTCAAAGAAGAGGCGCAAAAAGCCATTGAAACTTTACCGAAGGAGCTCATAGCGAATAGCCAAAAACTATTAGCAGGGGACATCGACCTTCATAAGCCCTATGTTGACGATATCATCCTTGTCTCCGATGCCGGTAAGCCCATGTACCGTGTACCCGACCTGATCGATGTATGGTTCGATTCAGGGGCTATGCCGTATGCGCAGTGGGGCCTGCCGGATACATCATCTGGTAAGTTTGGACCGCTCAGTCCCGAGAATTTCTTTAAGTATCATGCGCTCAAAGCAGGTTCCACAAATGCTTCGACATCCGCAAAATCGCATATTTTTCCTGCTGACTTCATCGCCGAAGGAGTAGATCAAACCCGAGGCTGGTTTTACACCCTGCACGCGATCGGCTCCCTGCTTTTTGATTCGGTGGCCTATAAAACCGTAGTGAGTAACGGTCTGGTACTGGATAAGAACGGCAATAAGATGAGTAAACGCCTCGGTAATGTGGTGAATCCCTTTGAGACCATTGAGAAATATGGCGCCGATGCCACACGTTGGTACCTCATCACCAATGCTTCTCCCTGGGACAACCTGAAATTTGATATTGCCGGTATCCAGGAAGTACAACGTAAATTCTTCGGCACCCTTTATAATACCTATCAGTTCTTTGCGCTTTATGCCAATGTGGATGGATTTTCCTTTAAAGAAAAATATATCCCCCTGGCTGAACGGCCGGAGATCGACCGATGGATCCTTTCTTCCCTGCATTCGTTGATCAAGAAGGTGAATGGGGCCATGGATGACTATGAACCCACGATAGCCGGAAGGGCCGTGGAGGAATTTCTGGATGAGCACCTGAGCAACTGGTATGTGCGGCTTTGCCGACGCCGGTTCTGGAAAGGAGAATATGAGCATGATAAGATATGCGCCTATCAAACATTATATGAATGTTTGGAAACCCTGGTTCGCCTGATCGCTCCGGTTTCTCCGTTCTTTAGTGATGCCGTTTTCCAAAACCTGAACGCTGTAACAGGCCGGTTTGAGGTGGAATCAGTACACCATGCTGATTTTCCCACCGCCGATGAGTCAATGATCGATACAGCCCTGGAGGAAAGAATGCAATTGGCCCAGGATGCCTCTTCCCTGATCTTATCATTAAGAAAAAAGGTGAATATCAAAGTTCGCCAGCCCCTTCGCCGTGTTCTGATCCCCGTACTCGATCCGGCGATGATGGCCCAGCTCAAACAGGTGGAGGATCTGATTAAATCCGAGGTAAATATTAAAGAAGTAGAATATTTAACCGAAACAGAAGGGTTCATCAAGAAAAAGATAAAACCCAATTTTGTGGCCCTGGGTAAAAAGCTTGGACCGAACATGAAAGCGGTGGCCTCCGCCCTTTCTGCCTTTACCCAATCAGATATCACCATATTGGAGCGGGATGGCGTGTATAATATTCCCATTAATGGTGAAGAAATACCAGTACTTTTATCGGAAGTCGAGATTAGTAGTGAAGATATCCCAGGGTGGACCGTGGCCAATAAAGGCAGTCTGACCATAGCACTGGATATCACCCTCAGTCCTGAATTGGAAAGCGAGGGGAATGCCCGTGAATTTGTGAACAGGATTCAGAAGATCCGCAAGGACAGTGGGTTTGACCTCACCGATCGAATTGAGGTTAAGGTAGCTGCCGCGGATGGAATGAAAAATTCGCTGGGAATGTTTAATGCCTATATTTGCGCGGAAATTCTGGCAGACAAACTGGATATTTTACCAGTTTTGACAGACGGTATAGATATTGAAGTAAATGAGATCACACTTAAAGTTCAGGTAATTAAAAAAGGGTAAGCGTATGCCAAACAAGAAAAAAGCGGCACCCAAGAAAGCAGCCAAACCCGCTAAAAAAGCGGTGGTAAAGAAAGCGGCTCCCAAAAAGGCGGCCCCCGCTAAGGCGGCTGCTAAAAAGCCTGCCCCGGCCAAGAAAGCCCTGGTCAAAAAGGCCCCGGCAAAAAAGGCACCGGCCAAGCCCGCTCCCACGCCCAAGAAAGCGATTGCTAAGAAACCCGCTGCCCCGGTGGTAGCCAAAAAACCAGAGCCTAAAAAGCCTGCACCTGTCGTTGTGGCCCCCAAACCGGTGGTCAAAAAACCGACATCTTCCGCACCCGATCCGAAATCACTTGTTTCCGTAAAACCCGTAATCAAACCCATTGTGAAAAAAGAAACACCGAAGCCCTCGAAAGTGGTCATCCCTAAAACGACCGTTAAGACCGTTAAAAAGTATGAACCCGAATTTACCCGGTCTGTACTTGATACGCCCAATATGGAGCATACCGGTCCAACCCAGCGATATAGTGATGCCGATCTGAATGAATTCAGAGAGATCATCATGAAAAAACTGGATGCTGCCAAAAAGGAACTCAACTATCTTCAGGGACTGATCACCCGTAAGGATGAAACCGGAGATATGGATGAAGGCCGCTATATGACCATGGAAGATGGTAGCGTGAGCATGGAAAGAGAACAGCTTAGCCAGATGGCCAGCCGCCAGATCACCTTTATTGATCACCTGGAAAAGGCCATGATGCGTATTGAAAACAAAACCTATGGTATTTGCCGGGTTACGGGTAAATTGATCGACAAGGCCCGCCTGCGTGCTGTGCCCCATGCCACCCTGAGCATTGAGGCCAAACAGATGATGAATAAGTAATTTTTACGACGATATTCTTTGATCTATTGTAATACCGGTTCCCAGGAACCGGTATTTTGTTTCACCCCAACACACTTGCGCATGAAAAAGCATCTGCTATTCTACCTGACCTTTCTTCTCATAGGCCTCTCCGCCATATCCCAGCGAAACGGTCTGGTGGCGGGTCCCATGCTGGGCCCTGTTGAACTCCGCGAAGCACGTCTCTGGGTAGAGGTTACCCCTCAGGTAAAGTCCGTGGCCCTTCGGTATTTCAAAAAAGGAGAACCGGCCCTTGCAAAGACCAAATCCTATAAAGGGGTATTGGGCCAGGATTTCAATCCCATTCAATTATTGGTCGGTGGGCTTGAGCCTGCCACTACCTATATGTATGAATGGTGGGTGGATGGTAAACCTTCCGGGGCCAAAGGCTCTTTCACCACAAAAACCCTTTGGCAATGGCGTGACCCGGCTCCGGATTTTTCCTTTCTTACCGGCTCCTGTGCCTATTTTAATGAACCGGCCTATGATCGCCCCGGCACGCCATATGGAAAGGACACCTCTATTTTTCTGACCATGGCTAAAGAAAATGCAGCGTTCATGCTCTGGCTCGGAGATAACTGGTACACCCGTGATGTGGATTTTGCTGAATGGGGACTTTGGTACCGGGCGCACCATGACCGGGCACAACCCATATTGCGTGATCTGCTGAAAAAAATGCCCCAATATGCCACATGGGATGATCATGACTATGGCCCGAATGATATTGGGACAAATTTTATTCTAAAAGATAAAACAAGGGAGGTTTTTTCCAATTATTGGTGTAACCCTTCTTACGGAGAGGATGGAAAGGGCATCTATACACAGTTCAGCTATTCCGATGTTGATTTTTTCCTCACGGATGACCGCACCTGGCGCAGCGCCGATGAAATGCCTGACAGCATCAATGGCCAGCCCAATCCGGATAAACGCATGCTGGGCAAACAACAGCTCGATTGGTTGAAGAATGCCCTGCGATATAGCACGGCCAGCTTTAAGGTAGTGGTAGTGGGCAGCCAGGTATTAAATCCCGTATCACCCTTTGATAAATTGCGTGATTTCCCCATTGAATATGGAGAACTCATGCGCTTTTTAGCGGACAATAAGATCAAGGGTGTGGTATTCCTCACCGGTGACCGTCACCACAGCGAGGTGATCAGGGTGGAACGACCCGGTACGTATCCGCTGTACGATGTCACGGTTTCTCCACTTACCTCCGGTACCCATGTTTTTGGATCGGCAGAAAAGAATAATCCCTATCGGGTCTATGCGTTGGATCAAAAGCAGAATTATGGACGTATCAGTATCACCGGAAAAACGGGCGAACGTATCTTGCAGGTCAACTTTGTGGGGGTGAATGGGGAGGATTATGGAAGTTGGAAGGTTTCGGAGAAGGAACTTCGGTAAGAGAGTATTTTAAGGGCTAATAGCTAATAGCTTTTGGCGATTAGGGTAAATCAAAGAATTTAATTCAAATGACCATACAGTTTTCCTACGACAAAAAGGAAGTGCTCCAGGCGCTGCGCTATCATTTTATCAGCCAGAGGGAGTTGCGGCTCATGCTCATTCTTGTCAATGTATTTGCCCTGACTTCGGCTGCTTTGTTCTTTTTTAAAAAGGTCACACCGCTTGCCTTTTTACTGGGGTCATTTCTCTGGTTTGGGTTTATGATCGTCATCTGGTTTGTGCTTCCGCTGGTCATATACCGGAAGGCAGAAACATTCAAAGATCATTTTACGATGCAATTTGGCGAGCATGAATTTACCTTGGGCAATGAACGTGGACAGCGCGCGTTTCCCTGGAGTACAGTAAAGAAAATGGTGGAGAGCCCGCATTTTTTTCATTTGTATTTTGATACCAAATCTTTTTTCCTGGTACCAAAAGATGCCTGTGAAGATGTGGTGGGGCTGCGTAAGTTGATGCGGGAGAAAGTGGGGAATAGTTGATAAGAAATAAAACCTCAAAGCGCTTTTTCCATTTCATAATGCGGGATCGAGATTTCCAGAAATTCATCACTCACAACCTTATATCCCATTTTTTCAAAAAATCCTACTACGGGTTTGCGGGCGTGCATATTAAGCACTTTATAGCCCTGGTCGCGGGCGATGTTTTCGGCAAATAGGATCATTGCTCGGCCAATACCCTTACCTTGCAGGTCGTTTAGGACGGCCATTTGCCGTAGACGGACTTTATCATTGGATTCTTTAACCAACATACAGCAACCCAGGATACTTTCATCCTCAAAGGCCCCGATAAGCAGGTTTTCTTTTTCTTTATCCAATTCTTCTGTAGAAAAATGGATACCGATTGGCCGACGCAGGATATCGTCCCTTAACTTTACCATGAGTTGGTATTCGGGGGTGCCGTGGTCAATTATTTTAAGGGCCATCCGTGTTGGTTTTGGGGGTCGTTTCGGTGAATCAATTCAATTTACAACATCATATTAACATGACCAATCCGCCATTTCCTATTCATTTGTCCGAAATACCCTCAAAAGTCATTAATTATCAATTTTTTAGGAAAAAAATGACCTTTGCGTTGTGATTTATTCAAAAATTATATTTTTGCACCCTAATAACCAAATTATTGAAACATGTCAGACATCGCCTCCCGAGTAAAAAAGATCATCGTAGACAAATTAGGTGTAGACGAAGCAGAAGTAACAAGTGAAGCTTCTTTTACAAATGATTTAGGTGCCGATTCCCTTGACACCGTTGAGTTGATCATGGAGTTCGAAAAAGAATTCAACATCTCCATTCCCGATGAACAGGCTGAAACCATTACTACTGTGGGTCAGGCTGTCGCTTACCTGGAAGAAAACGCCAAGTAATTGCGCCCGCAGTTTGCGGGGCTGAATGGAAATAAAATTAAATCCGCCTTCCGCCTGTTTACAACAGCGAAGGCGGTTTTATCTTTAACACAATAACAATCCACAGGCACTATGGAATTAAAAAGAGTAGTTGTGACGGGGATGGGCGCCTTGACGCCGCTTGGCAATACGATAGACGAATATTGGAATAGCTTGATCAATGGAGTTTCCGGCGCGGCGATGATCACGCAGTTTGATGCCAGTAAGTTCCGGACAAAATTTGCTTGTGAAGTAAAGAACTTTGAACCTACCCAGTACCTGGATAAGAAAGAAGCCCGTAAGATCGACCGCTTTACCCAATTTGCCCTGGTGGTAAGTGACCAGGCCATGGCTGATGCCGGTCTCGGACCGGATAATATCGATCCGGATAAAGTTGGGGTGGTCTTTGCATCAGGTATCGGCGGATTGATCACCTTTCAACATGAGGTAACGGATTTTGCCCGGGGTGATGGTACCCCTCGTTTCAACCCTTTTTTCATTCCCAAGATGATCCTGGATATTGCGGCGGGTCAGATCTCCATGCGGCATAACCTGCGTGGACCCAACTTTGCCGTGGTGAGCGCTTGTGCCAGCAGCACCAATGCCATTATCGAAGCCTATAACTTACTTCGGTTGAACAAGGCTGATATCATCCTCACCGGAGGTAGCGAGGCCGTGATCTCTGAAGCCGGCGTAGGTGGTTTTAATGCCATGAAGGCCATGAGTGAGCGGAATGATAGTCCCCAAACAGCCAGCCGCCCCTACGACAAAGACCGCGACGGTTTTGTGATGGGGGAGGCAGCCGGTATGTTGGTACTGGAAGAATTGGAGCATGCTAAAGCACGCGGTGCCCGTATCTACTGCGAAGTAGTAGGAGGTGGCGCTACCGCCGATGCCCACCACATCACCGCCCCCCACCCGGAAGGACTGGGTGCCCGGAATGTGATGCTCGCAGCCCTGCGTGACGGGGAAATGCAGGCCACCGAAATCGACTATATCAATACCCACGGTACCTCTACACCCATTGGTGACGGAGCCGAGGTAAAGGCCATTACACAGGTTTTTGGCGAACATGCCTATAACCTGAACATCAGTTCCACCAAGTCAATGACCGGGCACTGCCTGGGCGCTGCCGGGGTGATTGAGGCCATTGCCTGTATCAAGGCTGTGATGCATGATATCGTACCTCCCACCATTAACCACTTTACCGATGACCCGGAACTGGACCCTAAATTGAATTTCACTTTCAACAAAGCCCAGCAACGAACCGTGAACGCCGCCCTGAGTAATACTTTTGGGTTTGGTGGCCACAATGCCTGCGTGATCGTTAAAAAGTACAAGGGATAAGAAAATTTCTTGACGGGGAAAAAAAATTGTAGTTTACAAATCGTGGATTTCTTCAAACGTATTTTCAAGAGCCGTGGGTTTTCGTTTAAGGGGGAACTGAAGAATATTCTTGGTTTCACCCCCGGTAACCTGTCCCTTTACAAAACCGCCCTCACGCACCGGTCTGTTCGCGAAAATTCCGACGAAAACAATGAGCGCCTGGAATACCTCGGAGACGCCGTACTAAGCGCACAGATCGCCGACTACCTCTTCAAACGGTACCCCTACAAGGATGAGGGCTTTCTTACTGAAATGAGGAGCAAGATGGTGAACCGCCAGCAACTCAACGAAATTGCAATGCGGATGGGGATCCGAAAGGTCACGCTCTATAACAAAAATGACAATTCACTCAAAGTAAGCCAGATCTTTGGCAATACACTCGAAGCCCTGGTGGGGGCCATTTATCTCGATAAGGGATACAAGAAGACCAGTGTATGGGTCACCAAACGGATCATTCTTCCCCATATGTTCATTGATGATCTGGAAGTATTGGAGATCAATCACAAAAACAAACTGTACGGCTGGGCCAACCGCAATGGCCATAACCTCGAATTTGAAACCGTGGAGGAAAAAATCGAGAACGGTCGCCGGCTATTTACCATCGCTGCTGTGGTGAATGGCGAAAAAGTATCTATCGGCCGGGCGTATAACAAAAAAGACGCCTCCCAGATCGCGTCACAAATAGCCGTGGAGAAGTTGAATATCGCGGGGATTGTGCCGGATGATAAGTGAAGTGAGATGACTGTTGACAGATGACGGATGACAGAATTTATATCTGACCATTTAACAAAATTTATCAGTCATCGGTCATCTGTCCTCAGTCATCTGATCTCCTGACAAAGCTCCACCAACACCCCATTCGTCCCTTTTGGGTGCAGGAAACAAACAAGTTTATTGTCGGCTCCGTTCTTGGGTTTCTCATTTAGCAAAACAAACCCTTCCTGTTTCAGCCGCTCCATTTCTGCATAGATATCCGTTACATCAAAAGCGATATGGTGCATACCTTCCCCTTTCTTTTCGATATAGGTGGCGATCACGCCGGTCGGGTCGGTACTTTGCAGTAACTCGATTTTGTTGTCACCCGTACGGAAAAAGGCGGTGTTCACTTTCTCCGATTCTACTAACTCCTGTTTGTAGCAAGGGGTGTTCAATAACTTTTCAAACAGCGGAATCGACTTTTCTAAGTCTTTGACGGCGATGCCGATATGCTCGATTTTGTTCATATGAGGAAAGTTTAAATACAAGCTTTTAGCTATTGGCCGTTAGCTATTGGCAGCTAATGGCTAACCGCTAAGAGCTAAAGGCTTATCTCATTTACGATTTTGGTAAAAATAGCCTCTGGCCCTCATTTCGCCCATGACATTGACAACTTTTTGGGGTAATTTTGTGTTGTAACGAAAACGAGCGAAATCATAGAGATATGTTGAAATTCCCCATTTATTTGGACCATAACGCGACCACCCCCTGCGACCCGCGTGTTGTAGAGGCGATGATCCCGTATTTTACTGAAAGTTTTGGTAATGCAGCCAGCCGGAACCACCCCTATGGGTGGCAGGCCGAAGAGGCGGTGGACTATGCCCGTGAGCAAGTGGCCCAATTGATCGGAGCCGATCCCAAAGAGATCATCTTTACTTCAGGAGCTACCGAAGGGGACAACCTCGCCATCAAAGGGGTGTTTGAGATGTATGCTTCCAAGGGCAACCACATCATCACCTGCAATATCGAACACAAGGCTGTACTGGATACTTGCAAGCATATTGAGAAAGAGGGTGGGGAAGTGACCTACCTCGATGTCAATAAGGACGGATTGGTTGATCCTAAGGACGTAGAAGCGGCCATCAAGCCCAATACCATCCTGATCGCCCTGATGTATGCGAATAATGAAATTGGAACGGTGATGCCCATCCGGGAGATCGGCGCCATTGCCCGAAAGCATGGTGTACTGCTCTTTACCGATGCCACCCAGGCAGTAGGCAAGATTCCCGTGGATGTTAAAGCTGACAATATCGACCTGCTGGCCATGACGGCCCATAAAATGTATGGCCCTAAGGGGATCGGCGCGCTGTATGTACGCCGCAAGAACCCCCGTGTTAAGGTGACCGCCCAGATGGATGGCGGTGGCCACGAAAGAGGTATGCGCAGCGGTACGCTGAATGTACCCGGTATCGTTGGTTTTGGTAAGGCCTGCGAACTGGCCCGCCTGGAAATGGACCAGGATGCCAAGCGTCTGGTGGTATTGCGCGATAAACTGGAAACAGCCCTGTTGGGTCTGGAAGAAGCTTACCTGAATGGCGATAAACAACACCGTCTGCCCCATGTCAGCAATATCTCCTTCAAGTATGTGGAAGGTGAAGGGCTGATGATGGGCTTTAATAAGGAAATCGCCCTTTCATCCGGCTCGGCCTGTACCTCGGCCTCCCTGGAACCCTCCTATGTTCTTAAAGCATTGGGGCTGGGAGACGATCTGGCACACAGTTCGCTACGTTTTGGATTGGGACGGTTCACTACCGAAGAACAAATCGACTATACCATTGAGCAGGTGACCCGGACCGTGAACAAACTGAGAGAAATGAGTCCCCTTTGGGAAATGTACAAAGAGGGAATCGATATGGATACGATCGAATGGGCGCATCATTAAGGTCAGAAGTCGGAAGACGAAAGACCGAGGACGGAAGTCGGATGTAGTTCTTCAACCCCGGACTCTGGACCCCGGACACCCGACCCAAAATCTATTTTGAACATAAAACTTAATAACCATGGCATACTCCGATAAAGTAATCGACCACTACCAGAACCCCAAAAATGTGGGCACCCTGGATAAAAGCAAATCGAATGTTGGTACCGGCCTTGTTGGTGCCCCTGAGTGCGGTGACGTTATGCGTCTCCAGATCGAAGTGGATCCCCAGTCCGGACTGATCACCGATGCCAAGTTTAAAACCTTTGGTTGTGGCTCCGCCATCGCCTCTTCTTCCCTGGCCACCGAGTGGCTCAAAGGAAAAAGTGTGGATGAAGCCATCAAGATCGACAATATGGAGATCGTGGAAGAACTGAACCTTCCCCCGGTTAAGATCCACTGCTCTGTTCTGGCGGAAGACGCGATCAAAGCGGCTGTAAACGATTACAGAAAAAAGAACGGACTGGAAGAGATCAAATTTGAAGAAAGCAGCGTTCATTAAAAGCTGAAAGCTAATAGCTTTTAACCGCTTTAATTGTAAAGAATGACAACGCTCGATAACGCCATTTACGTATCCGATAAGGCCAAGGCCAAGGTCGCTCAACTCATGAGCGATGCAGGTATTGGCGCAGACTCCACTTATTTCCTTCGGGTTAGTGTGGTGGGAGGAGGATGCTCTGGCCTGAGTTATAAATTGGATTTTGACAACGAACAAAAACCCATGGACCAGGTCTTTGAGGATAATGGGGTGAAAGTTGTCACCGACCTCAAAAGCTTCCTTTACCTGGTCAATACCACCCTTGACTTCTCCGATGGGCTGAATGGGAAAGGATTTTACTTTACCAACCCCAATGCAAGCCGTACCTGCGGCTGTGGAGAAAGCTTCGCAGTATAAAATTTGGTCGGAGGTCCGAAGTCGAAGAACCGATTAAGGGTTTTGGTATTAATGTCGGTCTTCCGACTTCGGACATCGTTCCTGATTCCCACGATTTCCAGCGAATACATATCACCATTTTCCTGTAAATTGCCCCCTTATGTGGGCCGTTTGCAAAAAAGAACTTCGTCAATTTTTCAGCAGTCTTACCGGCTATATCGCCATTATTGTTTTTCTACTGGTAAATGGCCTTGTCCTCTTTGTTTTTAATAACAATATCCTGGATACGGGATATGCCACCCTGGAACGATTTTTCCAACTGGCTCCCTGGGTATTGCTTTTGCTGATACCCGCCATCACCATGCGCAGTTTCTCAGATGAGTTCAAATCGGGTACCTGGGAGTTGCTCCAAACCCGGCCTCTCCGTCACCGCGACATCATTTTGGGAAAATACCTGGGCAGCCTCGTAGTTGTCTTAGTGGCCTTAGTGCCCACCTTCGTCTACTTTGTGACCATCCAACAACTCTCCGGCCAGGAAGGACTTGATACGGGCGCCACAGCGGGTTCCTATATCGGATTGATCCTGCTCTCAGCTGTATTTACCGCCATTGGCATTTTTACCAGCAGTCTCACCACCAACTCAGTCGTGGCCTTTATCCTGAGCCTGATCGGTTGTGCCCTGCTCTATTATGGTTTTAGCGCCATTAGCGCCCTGCCAGTCTTTTCCGGCAATGCCGATTACTATGTGGAAATGGCTGGTATTGATTTTCATTACCGCAGCATAAGCCGCGGAGTGGTCGATACCCGCGATCTGGTCTATTTCCTCAGTGTGGTCCTGCTCTTCTTGTTATTTACCAGCCGAAACCTGCTAAAACGATAAGAGAAACATGAAAGATCAAAAGATAAAATCCGGACGCTCCCGTTTTGGTTGGTGGATTCTCTTACTGGCTTTAGTGGCCATCAATATCATTGCAGTATTTTTCCATCAGCGCATAGACCTTACCAGCGAGAAACGATACACCCTGAGCCAACCCACCAGGAACCTTTTATTATCATTGGATGCACCTGCGCGGATTGATGTGTTCTTGAAAGGGGAGTTTCCGGCGGGATTTAAGAAGCTCGCCAACAGTGTACAGGAATTTCTTCAGGAATGTCAGGAATATGCCGGTGGTAATTTAGAGATCCGTTACCTGGAACCATTCAAGGGTTTGGATGATTCGGCGGCGGCTTATCTGGCCGATTCCCTTCAATATTTTTATGGCCTGCAGGCTTCTACGCTTCAGGCTCCTGGGAAGGTAGGGGATGCCATTAGTTTCAAACAAGTGATACCCGGGGCACTCATTCATTACAAGGATACCACTGTTGGGGTCAACCTGCTCAAAGGGGTACGCTCCTATGGTACAGAACCCGAACAACTGGCCGCACTTTACAATGATGTGGAAGCCACGCTTGAATACAAATTTGCTTCTGCCCTTCAAAAGGCCACAGCAGAAAGGAAGCCGTTGGTCGGGTATGTGGTCGGGAATGGTGAATCCTGGGGGTATAATGTGGACGATGCCCTGCGCACGCTAATCCGTGAATACCGGTTTGATACGGTCAACCTCCAAACTGATCGTTTCATTCCTTCTGTATTTGATGCATTGGTGATGGTGAAACCAACCATTCCTTTTACAGAAGACCAAAAACTCAAACTCGATCAATATCTCATGCGTGGCGGGAAGCTCTTTTGCATGATCGATAACCTGTATGATGGGTTTGACAGCCTTTATAATAAAGACGGATTTATCGCCTACGACCGCGGCCTGAATATGGAAGACATGCTGTTTCGCTATGGGGTGCGCATCAACCAGGCACTGTTGCAGGATATGCAAAGTGATAAGCTTCCTCAGGTAAGTGGGCAGGTCGGGCAACAACAACAAACCCGCCTTGTGGATTGGCCCATATTTCCGGTATTGAATGGGACAAAGCATCCCATTTCCAAGAACATTGACGGGGTGAGAATGATGTTCCCCTCCACCGTGGATACGGTAACCGCCGAAGGGGTAGACAAGACCATCCTGTTGCAATCCTCTGCTAACGCCCGGGTGATTCCTACCCCTGAACGCGTGAGTTTTGATTTCTTTCAGATCGCGCCGGATATCAAAGAGTTTAATAAACAGTATGTACCCATGGCCGTACTGCTGGAAGGGAAATTTCGTTCCCTTTTTGCTAATCGTTTGCCCCGGGCCATGGCTGATACTTTGGCACGATTATACAATACTCCTTTCCGTGCGGAAGCTGAACCTGGCGCTAAACTGATTGTGGTGGGCGATGGGGACCTTCCCATGAGTCAGGTAAGTCAAACCGATGGCCCTTTGCCCATGGGAATGAACCTGTTTACCAGGGTGCCTTATGCCAACAAGGATTTTTATGAAAATGCCTTGGACTATCTGGTTAACCCATCCGGTATTCTGGAAACAAGGGCCAAGGACTATACCCTGCGTCTGTTAGACCCCAAGAAAGTGGAAGAGAAAAAAGGCATGTGGCAAGCCATCAATGTCGCTATTCCGGTTTTATTGGTATTGGTTTTTGCCCTGATTTATCAACGGGTGAGGAAGGGGAAGTATGGGAAGCGTGAGGCGTGAGGCGACAAAATAACAAACTCTATCAAACTAATATGACCCACGAACAAATAACTTACCTCGTATTCGCCATTGTGCTTGTTGTAGCCGTGGTGCTCGATCTTGGCTTATTGAGCAAGAAGAATGCGGTGATAAGTATACAACGGGCCTTGTGGCAGACCCTGTTCTGGGTAGGTCTGGCGGTGGCCTTCTTTGGCTTTATGTGGGCGGAAAACGGGCAGAATAGCGCCGTGTTATACCTCAGTGCCTATCTCACCGAATGGAGCCTGAGTATCGATAATATTTTTGTCTTTATACTCATTTTTGGATTTTTCAAGATCAAACCTCAATACGTTTCCCGGGGTCTGATGATCGGAATCCTGCTGGCCATTGTATTGCGGATAGCATTTATCGCTATTGGGGTAGAACTGGTGGAAAAGGCCGGATGGATACTGTACATTTTTGGTGCCTTTCTGCTTTACACCGGGATCAAGATATTTACTGTGAAAGAAGAAGATGAGTTTGATCCCATCAAAAATCCGGTTTACCGGTTTATGAACAAAGTATTGCCTATCGTTCCGGAGGATGGGAATGGGAAATTTGTGATCGTACGTGAAGGCCGGAAGTATTATACCAATATGTTTGTGGTCATTGTATTACTCGCAACCACCGATATCATTTTTGCCGTGGATAGCATTCCGGCCGTCTTTGCCATTGTGCAGGATTCACCTGACAAAGAGTTGATCATTTATACCAGTAATATTTTTGCGGTATTGGGTTTGCGGTCGCTGTATTTCCTGCTCAAAGGCGCAGCCAACAAATTTGCCTACCTGCAGCAGGGGATCGCCATTGTGCTGATTTTTATTGGGGTAAAAATGCTGATCTCTTATTTCCATATTCATATACCGGCCTACATTTCATTGATCGTGATCGCGGTGTGTATCTTTGGTTCGATCGGGTATTCAATGCAGGTCGCCTCTGAGAACAAGGAAAAAAAATAAACTGCAGCGACAGAGCGCATTATTGATTTTTAATAATCAATAATTCCCAGCATCTATGTAGTTTGAAATTTTAGTGCCTTATTATGAATTATACCCCGATAGAAATAGGCTCGCTCCTCAACGGCCAATGGCTTCGGAACCCTCCGGAGTTATCGATCGGGTACCTCACGTATGATAGCCGAAAAGTTTTTTTCCCTTCATCCTCGGTCTTCTTTGCGCTCACAGGCGAACGCCGAAATGGGCATCGCTTTCTTCCTGAACTATATCAAAAAGGAGTTCGGTTTTTTGTGGTGAGTGAGCAGGTGGATACTTCTCTTTATCCTGAGGCAGGAATACTGTTGGTAACAGATACGCTCGCAGCCTTACAGCAACTCGCTGCGTGGCACCGTTCCCGATTTGATATTCCAGTGATCGGTATTGCAGGAAGCAATGGCAAGACCATTGTAAAAGAATGGCTGTTCCATTTGTTGAATGACCAGGTAAGGATCGCACGTAGCCCGCGTAGTTATAATTCCCAGATCGGAGTGCCCCTGAGCCTTTGGTCGCTGACCCCCGAACACCAACTCGGGATCTTTGAGGCAGGTATTTCCCAGCCCGGGGAAATGGAGAAATTAGCGCGCATGATTCGCCCCACTATTGGACTGTTGACCAATATCGGTGATGCGCATGATGCCGGTTTTGCTACCCGTGCCGGTAAACTGATCGAGAAGTGCAAACTATTTGCCGATTGCCAAACGGTGATCTGTGAATACGACCTGCCCGCGCGTCATGGTTTGACATGGGAGGAGTTACTTCCCGGGAATGCCCAACTATTTACCTGGAGCCGTGTTTATCAGGAAGCGACGCTCTTTGTTTCTTCGATAGAGAAAAGGTCACTCGATACCGAGATCAGTTTTCAATATCAGGACAATCGCTTTTCTTTTCGTATCCCATTTACTGATCAGGCTGCCATAGAAAATGCGATTCATTGTACGGCAGTCATGTTGCATTTGGGATATTCAGCGGAAAAGATCAGTCAGGGTCTGGCAAAATTGACGCCGGTCAATATGCGGTTGGAAAGAAAGAAGGGGATCAATCATTGTATCATCATCAATGACAGCTATAGTGCCGACCTACATTCCCTTCATATAGCCCTGCAATTTTTACAACAGCAACATGGTCAGCAACCGGGAACAGTGATCCTGTCAGACCTTTTGCAAACGGGCATGGAAAGTAAGGAGCTTTATGCTCAGGTGGCACGTGAGTTGGTCCAGGCGCAGGTATCCCGGGTGATTGCTATTGGTACCGAAATTTCCTCCTCACTCGCATTGCCCGCGTCCATCCGGCTGGAAAAGTATCCCGATACCGGGTCCTTTATTCAGGGTTTTCGCTTTGCACAATTTCACGAAGAGACCATTTTGATAAAAGGGGCACGGGCTTTTGCCTTTGAACAGATCGTACACCTGCTGGAATCCAAGTCACATGAAACCGTGCTTGAGATCGATCTGAATGCGCTTGTCCACAATCTCAAAACCTACCAGAACTTATTAAAACCCAATGTGCGTACGATGGCCATGGTGAAAGCCCTGGCCTATGGGAGCGGAGGGGCTGAAGTAGCCAGCCTGCTTCAGTTTCATAAGGTGGATTACCTCGGAGTGGCCTATGTGGATGAAGGGGTAGAGCTTCGCGCAGCAGGGGTATCACTCCCCATTATGGTGCTCAATACAGAGGAAACCAGTTACGAGGCCCTGACCTTGCATGGGTTGGAGCCCGTTTTGTATTCACCGGCTTCAATGTTCTCTTTTGATCAATACCTGAAAGATCAGGGTATCACAAATTATCCGGTCCATATAGAACTTGAGACAGGAATGAACCGGTTGGGCTTTTCAGAAGATGAATTGAGTTCCTTCCTTGGATTGGTTGGAGAAGGTGCATCCTTTGCGGTGCAAACCGTATTTTCTCATCTGGCAGGGAGTGAAGATCCGGGATTGGATGACTTTACAGTTCAGCAAGCAGATCGTTTTGACAACCTCTGCGATATTATTTTTCAAAAATTAGTTTCTCGCAGTGGACACCATGAGAAGCCCTCGGTATTAAAACATCTCGCGAATTCCGCAGCCATTGTACGTCATCCCGATCTTCAGTATGACATGGTCAGGTTAGGGATAGGTCTGTATGGCGTAGCGGGCAAGGCGGAAGCAGACCTCGGCCTGCAACCGGTGGCTACCCTTCGGTCCACGATCGCCCAATTAAAGCATTTACATCCCGGTGAAACTGTCAGCTATAACCGCCGTGGCGAGGTACAACGTGAATCCCTGATCGCTACGGTCAGAATCGGCTATGCCGATGGATATTCCCGTAAGTTGGGGCATGGGGTGGGAAAGATGTTGGTCAAGGGGCAATTGGTACCTACTATTGGTACTATTTGTATGGATATGACCATGATCGATGTAACCGATGTCCAAGGAATCGCCGAAGGTGATGAGGTGATCATATTTGGGAAGGAATTACCGATCCAGCAGGTGGCAGCCTGGGCGGGTACCATTCCCTACGAAGTGATGACCGGTATCTCAGGAAGAGTGAGGAGGGTGTATTTTGAGGAGTAGTCGGTGGAAGAAAGATGACTGAGGACGGATGACGGATGACGGTTGTTAAAAGGTCGGAAGCCGAACCTCAGTTATCCGTCATCTGTCCTCAGTCATCCATCCTCCTTATATTTGTATCTTTAAATCAACCCAAAATTGAAGCTCCGTAACGTCATAATCTTTATCCTTCTCATTCTCCTGGCCGATCAGGGTTTGAAAATATGGATCAAGACCAGTTATCCCACCGGGGAAGTAACCCAGGTATTGGGAATGAGCTGGTTTCAACTCTATTATATCGAAAACCCAGGGATGGCATGGGGTTGGAAACTGGGAAATGAAACAGGGAAAGTGGTGTTGACCTTGTTCCGCCTGGTGGCCGTATTATTTGGTACCTGGTACCTGGGCCGGATCGTACGCCAGCGTCTTCATAAAGGGTTCATCATATGTGCCTCCCTGATCTATGCCGGCGCACTGGGCAATCTTATCGATTCCATGTTCTATGGGATGATCTTTGATAAAGGCCTTCATTTTGACCCGGCTATAAAGGATTATGTCACCTACCAGGGCGTGGCTAGTTTTTCATCCTCAGGTTATTCGTCGTTTCTGCATGGGAGCGTGGTCGATATGTTGTATTTCCCGATCCTGCATTCCAAATTTCCCGAATGGTTTCCCTTTGTGGGGGGAGAAGATTTTACTTTTTTCAGCCCCATTTTCAATATAGCCGATGCATCTATCTCTATCGGAGTCATTACATTATTACTTTTTCAAAAGCGTTTTTTCAAGAAGAAAAAGGAGGATGCGGCTGTAGCCCATGAGACCAATGCGGCGGTTAATGACGAATTTCAGGTTTCTTAAAAAACCTTAAATTACACCCTCAACACGCACCACTTTATGAAAATGAGAACGGCTCTTTCCGCATTAACCCTGGTCCTCATGATCCTGGTCTCCTGCCAACGAGAGGTCAGTTTTGAAAACAGCAACACCCCCTCTGATGGTGCGCTACAGGCTGATATATCTGGCAATTGCCAGGGTATCGTTGTCACTGGTTCTTATAAGAAAGATACCACACTCAATAACACGAATTATGTCGATGTAACGGTAACGGTCGCAACCCCCGGGGCCTATAAAATTTATACCGATACGGTCAACGGCTATTATTTTAATGCAACCGGTACATTTACGGCCGCGGGTTCCTCCACCGTTCGCCTCCAGGCAACAGGTAAACCGCTTACAGCAGGCACCAATAATTTTACCCTGAACTACGATAGCACCCAGTGCTTCTTTACTGTCACCGTAACTGAAGCCGGTTCAAGCTCAGGGACCTCCGTTTTTACATTTGACGGAAGCCCCAACGGATGTACCAATGCCGCGGTACAGGGATCATATACACAAAATGTAGCCCTTACTTCAGCCAATAAAGTAGTGATCTCCGTTAATGTTTCTACCATTGGCAGTTATTCCATTACAACATCCACCGCCAATGGATTTGCCTTTATCGGTCTGGGTAACTTTACCACTACTGGTCCACAAACCGTTGAGCTCACCGCCAGCGGATTACCCCTTCAGGCGGGCACATTTACTTTCAACCTTACCAATGGTTCAACCACCTGCACCTTCCCGGTGACCTGTGATGCCGCACCAGTGCCAATTGATTATTTCCCGCGTACAGCGAACAGCAATTGGAGCTATGAGTTTGATGATGTTGCTACGGATTCTTTGCTCATCCGGGCTTTACCGAATACCATTTCTGCTGGTGGCAACACCTATGTTATTTTCATGGGTACAGATGATGCTTCCCTGGGCTTTGACAGTTCAGGGTACTATAGAAAGAATGCAGGCACTTACTATGAATGGAGGGATATGGGCGATTATTTCGGGTTGGATAATCCACTCTGGATGGAGTTCATTTTCCTGAAAGATGATCAGGCTGTTGGACATAGCTGGACCACCTCCAATATTTCTGGAACGGTGACCGACATGAGCAATAATGTCATTCCAGTTACTATTCGAATGAAATATGAGATCCTGCAAAAGGATGTGTCGCTTTCTGTCACAAGTTCCACAGGCACCGTCAATCATGCCAATGTGATCGTTGTGGAAGAAGACTACGAAATATTCAATGGAACTGCCTGGGTCCACATTGCCCAATTTGGCACCGCAAAATATTATTATGCCCGTGGAAAGGGAATGATCAAAGTTGAATTCTTTGATGATGCCGGCACGTTGGATTTGCAGGCAGAGATACGGCGGTCGGTAGTGCTTTAGTGGGATACACTTCACCTGGCGAAAAGGAAAATGTGGATTCACATCATCCTAGCCCCAAGTACTCTACTTTCTAATAGTGATACCTGCACTGGAGAATGTAAAGAGCGTTTCCTTCTACTTTATAAACTAGTCTGTGTTCAAGGTTAATTCGTCGTGACCAAAATCCAGTGAGATTTTCTTTCAATGGCTCTGGCTTTCCAATACCTTCAAATGGTGTTCGTGTAATTTCTTTAATGAGCTGATTTACTTTTTTCAACATGGCTTTGTCGATCTGTTGCCAATGTAAGTAATCCTCCCAGGCCTCATCCATGAAAACGATCTTCATGGCTCTAGCAATTGATGTTCTTCTCCTTCGCCAGCTTTATACTGATCTAATGCGCTTATTAAACGTTCGGCGTTTTTAGGTGACTTAAGCAAATAGAAGGTTTCCATCAGACTTTCATAATCTGATTCGGATAGAACAACGAAATTTTCACCTTTGCTACGAGTAATGTGCAAGGGTGTATGGCTCGAAAAAACCATATCCAAATAGCTTTTTAGTTTTTGCCTGAAATCTGAATAGGTTGTTATCATGGCATAAAGATATATAATGTTTTTTGACTTGTACAATCTTTTGTACATATGAATTATATTATACATAATCAATAGGTTATGATTAAATTACTGCAGTATAGATAGCTCACTTTCTTTATTTTCCACTCAACACTCCAATCGTCTTTTTCACTGCATCAGGAGTCACTGAAATACTGTCTATTCCTTCGTCGACCAGGAATTGGGCAAAATCCGGAAAATCACTGGGTCCTTGTCCGCAAATACCTACTTTAACCCCGGCCTCTTTGGCGGTTTGGATCAGGCTTCGGATCAATGACTTGACTGCTTCATTCCGCTCATCATACAAATGAGCGACCAACGATGAATCGCGGTCAAGTCCAAGTGTTAGCTGGGTCAGGTCATTTGATCCAATCGAAAATCCATCAATATGCCGGGCAAATTCTTTGGCGAGGATCACATTACTTGGCAACTCCGCCATCAGGTATACCTGAAGTCCGTTCTTTCCTCTGGGTATATCAAATTCCTTCATAACCTCGTAAACACGATGCAACTCTTCCACTGTTCGGCAAAACGGGATCATGACCGCCACGTTTTTTAACCCCCATTCCTCCCGCACTTTTCGGATGGCCTGACACTCCAGGCCGAAGGCCTCTTTGTATTGTGGGGAGTAATAGCGCGAAGCACCACGCCACCCGATCATGGGGTTTTCCTCCAGAGGTTCAAAGTACTTGCCACCGATCAAATTACTGTATTCATTGCTTTTGAAATCAGAGAAACGTACGATCACCGTTTCAGGATAGAATGCGGCTGCGATGCGGGCAATACCAAAGGCGAGTTTATGGATAAAAAAGTTGGCTTCAGATTCAAACCCACGAATGCGATCATTGATCAACTGACTTAAAGCAGGGTCATTCAGTTGCCGGTGGTTGAGCAAGGCCATCGGATGTATGCCAATATAATTGTTGATGATAAATTCCTCCCTGGCCAAACCCACCCCCTGGTGGGGGAGATGACTATACGAAAAGGCGAGATCCGGACTGCCAATATTCAGCATCAGCCGGGTGGGTAGGTCGGGCAGTTTTTCAAGCTGCGACTCGATCCTTTCAAAGGGCAGTTCACCCTCAAATACCAAACCTGTTTCTCCTTGCGAGCAACAGGCGGCTACCAACTGGTCATCTTTTAATCGTTCAGTAGCATGACCACATCCTACAATGGCCGGTACACCAAGTTCACGGGCTACAATAGCGGCATGACAGGTACGCCCTCCTTTATTCGTAATGATCGCAGCCGCCATTTTCATGATAGGCTCCCAATCAGGATCGGTCATATCTGTTACCAGAATATCACCAGGCATAAACTCCCTACCATCACCTACCCGTTTGTCAAGGGAATGAAGGATACATATTTTTCCACTGGCCACTTTATCCCCCACAGCGATCCCTTTCAATATCGCCTCCAATCCTTCTGTATGCATTCGGTATTCGGTAAAAACACCCGGGTCACGACGGGAATGGATCGTTTCAGGTCGCGCCTGTACAATAAATAATTGACCTGTCAATCCATCCAATGCCCATTCCACATCCATTGGGCACCACTGTCCTCTTAGTTGGGTGTAATAGGATTCGATCTGTACCACCCACCGGCTTAATTGTAGAACCTGTTCATCATTCAAACAGAAACGCGATTGAGTGGCCTTATCGGTGGAAATAACTTTTACTCTTTCATCCGGATTATCACCATACACCATCATTTGCTCCTTGCTGCCTCGTTTTTTTTCAATGATAGCCGGAAAGCCTTGCTCCAATGTGGGTTTGAATACCAGAAACTCATCGGGTGATACAGCTCCTTGTACCAGTAATTCGCCCAGGCCATATGATCCATTGATCAATACCACATCCCGAAAACCCGATTCGGTATCAAGCGAAAAGGCGACCCCCGCAGCCCCCAGGTCACTCCGTACCATTTTTTGAATACCCACCGATAACCCGATGGCAAAGGCATCAAATTGAAATGTATGCCGGTAACTGATGGCCCGGTCAGTAAATAAAGAAGCAAAACAATTGCGAACCGCATCAATCAATTCCGCCGGACCGCGGACATTCAGGTAGGTCTCCTGCTGACCGGCAAAACTGGCATCCGGAAGGTCCTCCGCTGTGGCACTGGAGCGTACCGCGACATCGGTCTGCGATTGGTCGTATTGGGAGGATAAGGCTGAATAGGCTTGTATAATGGCCTCTGCCAGATCCTTCGGGAAATGGGCATTTCGGATCAGGGTACGGATCTGCAGGCCTGCCCTGCGCAAGGTCTCCACCTTTTCATGATCCACGGTCTCCAGGCATTCCCGGATCCTGGGCTGTAATCCGGCGGACGCTAAAAAATACTCATACCCCGCTACCGTGATCACAAATCCGTCCGGGATATTCACCCCCAGGGGAGCCAGGTGGCGGAGCATTTCGCCCAGGGATGCGTTCTTGCCGCCTACACGTGACAGATCGGCCAGGCCAACCCCGGATAAGGGTAGGATAAAGTCTTGTTGCATAATGTTTTGGATTATGCCACGCAAGGTAGTTTTGATGGGCAGGGGAAATTTAGAAAATACATGAATGAGCCAGAATGGTACACCGAAATGTTCGAAAGCCCATTTCTGACTAAGTAAAAACACTGAACAGATTCAGTTAAAAAACGGGGTCGGGTCGATTGTTATTTATTGCATCTTGAGACCGCCTTAATTGAACCGTTAACCCTTAACCTATCCCGGTGAATTTTCGTCAGCAGCCTGTGCTTTGAAAAACGCACGGGCTCTTTTTTTGGCTAAAAGCTTACGGCAAATTCCGGCAAATGAAAATCAAACGGTCTTTGCAGATAATTGGTTAATTATTCGATGATCGGGCCATTTTTACATAGTTCAGCAACGTGCCCACGTTATCATCCGTTATCAGATAAAGGGAGCCTGGAACAGGGCGGTTGATATGGATGTAGCGTTTGTAGACGATCAGGTCCCATCGTTTCGTATTACCCGGCCTGTTTCGAAGGTGAAATACCACCAAATTGGAAGTGGTATAGGAGAATGTCTGTAAGGTCTTATCTGTTTTTACTCCAATGACGGCATTCATTCGCTCCAACACATTGATCAAGGCTGGGAAATCTTCCTCATCGATATGGGTATCATCTATCGAAAAATCATTTTTGAAGAAGACCGATTGAACGGAAAAGCAGAGGACCTTTCTTTTGGGAATATCGCGTTGAAGATCGGTGGCCGTAATGAGGCCCAGGGTGATATTATTTTCAAGCACTCCGAGGGTAGATTCTTCCGTCCGAATAAACGCACCTGGCTCACGTAGTGCATTTTCCATTCGGCTAAAGGCAACGGAGCTATCCGCCTGTGCGAAGGAAACCTGTGCAGAAAACAGCCATAAACCGAGTATAATTTTTCGCATGCTCTTTTTTTGGCAAATTAATCCGGGCAAGCTTATGCCCTTGTTAAAATGCAGAAAAATTTCGTTAGCTAAAAGCTAAAAACAAGTGGTTTCTAATTCCCCGATTTAACGATCTTTCTGGAGATCTTTTGGTCATGAGTAATAACCTGGATGGTATAGATACCCGCCGCCAAGGATTGGGTGGTGGGAAGGTCAATTGAATTTCTTCCTGCGGTAAGGACTGTTTGCGTTTTAACCAATATTCGACCCAGGGGATCGACTAATACGATTTGCGCGGTGTTGTTTTCGGAACTATTGAGCTCCACCCTCAGGTTGCCGCTAAAGGGGTTTGGCATTGGTCCGAAGGATAGACCGTAGGAGAGGTTATTGAAGACAAGCACTTTGCTGTATTTATGCCCTCCTGCGGTCTCCAGGCGAAGACGATAGTAGGCCGTGCCAGACAATGGCTGTGGATCTGTAAAATTATACTCGTTGTTGCCGGAGGTTTTCTGATGTCCGGGCAGAATATTAATAGATGTAAACCGGTTCCCATCCGTACTTCTTTCCACGGTATAGGTTACGGGTTCTTCTTCCGGTGTGGTGACCCAGTTCAGGGTAACTAATCCTTGTGCCAATTTTCCTGTAAAGCTGAGCAGCTCGATCGGAAGGATCATACAATCCTCCACGGTCAGGGTGATCACTACCGGATCGGAGAAGGCGCAATCGTCATCCGACAGGTTGGAAGAAGTAGTTGCAATAACCAGGCGGTATTGATCACCGCTATCAGATATGGCCCCTACAAAACTGGGGTAATTGACCGTGTATTCCCAGTTCGATCCATTCCATACCGGTGTTTCCGGACCGCCAGATATTCCGGTCTCCGCCCAGGAAGCACCATTATCCGTGCTCTTCTGCCATTTGTAATAGGTATAGTTGTTAAAGAAGCTATATACAGTCGCACCGATATCAACCACATTATCCTGACAAATAAATGGGTTAGGAGAGGGATTCAGTTGCAATTCGGGTGAACAGGTGGCTACAGTGATATCATCCAATGCCCAGTCATTACCTCCTCCACCCGGTGCATTGTTAAAGAATTTCAGGTTGATACTTGTTTCTAACGGACCAGTAAGATAAGTAAACCCTTTTTTCACCCACTGACCTGAATAGGACAGGTTTCCGGTGGTATAGTAATCCAGTCCATTGACTTCAAAAGTAATATTGGGAGCCACGCCTGAAGAGTCACCGGTTCCCGTAGGAATATAGAATACAGGCCCGGCCGAATTCGAGGCTCCTTTTCCATTCGAATCGCAACCACACTTGGAGCAGATATTACGCATCCAACAGGATATCTCGTAATAGGTATTTGGACAAAGTCCGGATATGGTTTGTTGAAAAGCCGAGTCGATACGATACGCGGCATTTACGATCAACATATAACCTCCATTGTTGTTGGCTACTGTGTCTGCCGGATTATTTCCAAGCAGCGGATTAGAAGCACCGGTATGGTCTCCGATAATATCCCAAACAGAGAATACCCGATGGGTTGTCAAGGGCCCTCCACCATCCGGGTCGGGGTCGGGTTTGTTCCAGGTATTGAGTGTGGAATAACCAAATTGAGTCGAGGTATTATTTGCTACACCATAGCTATAATCATTCGGGGTTCCGGTGGTAAAGATCGTGTACGAATATCCGGGGGGCACATTACCCGACGTACCACGGTTCCGAGTGGGTCCGGAGCCAAATGTTCCGTTGAATTCTGTTCCCAGCGCGTTTACCCCAACTGCATTGGAACATACACCATAGTTGGTATAAATGGCCAGGGTATTGGAGGGGAAGGTATAGGTAGTAAGAAGTCCGGGGTTTGGACGATACGTTATGGTACCTCCACCGGTGCTTATCGTACCACCCAGGCCTGCGGTCACACGCACCTGGTAAGAGGCGATCATAATACAGGTATTGGTATAAAAGGACGGCTTATGCGTATTGCGAATACGTCCTCTGCGAAAGGCAGTTGCCGGAACATCCGATGGATTATATCCCATATTAATGGTGATATTCGACCCAACGATCTGACCGGGATCATCTAACGCACCATCAGTGAATTGCTTGTAAACCTTTCCTTCATTGGTCAGTACCCGTATAGTACCCGGTAAATAAACCGTACCGGCAGGAATCACATCTGTAAAACGCATACTGTCATAAGCACCAGAACGAACCACCACCGATGCCCTTATCTCAAGGGTATCATTCGGTTCAATGGTTCCTCCGTTCAATCCCTTTGTGACATTAATATAACTTTTACCAAAATCTATGTTCTGTGCAAACACGGAACCCGTATGCAGGGAGAAGATCCCTGCAAAAAGGATGGCCAGGTAGCCAAACCGTAAGGATTCAATTCGTACAGTTTTCGTCATAGATACGGATTTCTTTTGTCGTCATTTGCAATTCGTGAATTGTGAATAGTGAATAGTGAATTGTGAGATGTGAATCGTGAGACGTGAATCGTGAGTCATCTATACTCAGAAAATTCACCATTCACCATTCACCATTCACTATTCACCTCTCACGCCTCACCTCTCACCCCTCCCGCCTCTCTTCCTCCATTTCGAACGAAAAGGTATTAAATAGTTTAATCCCCCCTTAATGATAACTACTTAGGAAAAACGTGGACTTTTCTCAGGTAGTCATATCAGGGAAAGCACTATTTCAGGAAACTAACTTTATGAGTAACTTAGAGTTAGCTACCTTAAAATTTTAATCCATGAGAATCATCCGAACCTGTCTGCCCATTCTACTTTTTCTAAGTGCCACAATTAAGGGTTTTCCCCAATCGGAACCCTTTTCTAAGAGAGTGGTAGCCAGTGCATTCAACTCCGCGTGGGAAGTTGTTTACGGACCCAATGATTCCCTATGGGTAACGGAAAATCGTACCTGGAAAGTATATCGGGTTGATATTGCTACAGGAACAAAAACCACCGTATTGGATCTGCGTTCAGGGCCTACACAGGATATTACCATTAATTTCCCAACGAATTCAGGCACACAGCCTCAGGGCGGTATGATGGGATTGGCCCTTCACCCCAATTTATATTCCTCCGATCCGGCTGTTCGCGAAGCTAAACCCTGGGTCTATATGGCCTATGTGTACGAAAGAAATACCTGCCCGGGTTCGAATACATCCTGCGTTTTCACCACGAAAATTGTTCGGTATGATTATTTGTCAAATACCTTAACCAATCCGGTTATTGTTCTGGATAATATTCCCGGAAGTAGCGATCATAATTCGGGTCGACTGGTGATAGGGCCAACCATCGAGGCCGGTGCCGACGCCGCACATACGCAGTATCGACTTTATTATACCGT
>JANRLV010000020.1:0-58074 GCA_033762195.1 Chitinophagaceae bacterium
ATTTACCATGTGGAAGTACTTTGCCCGGATGACCTCACCGGATCTGTCATGGGTGACCTTCAAACCCGTCGGGCCATTGTGGAGGGCATGGATACCGAAGGACATTTCCAAAAAATCATTGCCCGGGTTCCCTTGGCGGAAATGGATGGGTATTCTTCCGCTATCCGAAGCATTACACAGGGACGAGCTAAATTCAAAATGCATTTTCAAGAGTACGCTCCGGTATCGTTTGAACTCCAGAAAAAACTGACCGAAGAGTATAATAAAGAAGAAAAATTGGAATTGGCCTGATACATTTTATTAAAACAGTATAGAGCCTCCCAGGAGGCTCTTTTAGTTTGGAGATTTGCCTCTTAACGAGCTAAAAATTAAATAATTAGAGAATTGCTAAGAAGGTAGAGGGGCGGTAATATGTCATTAAGTAAATACACTTAGTTTACTGATGAGTGTTACCGTTAGACGAATGGATATTAAAGTAAATTCTGGCACCAGAATATAAATCAGGCTAATTATAAACATGGATCAGGTACTATTTCAAATTAGTTTCCTTATTTGCCAATAGTAAAATGCCACCAACTCCACCGTGAACTTCGTTATTACCAAACAGTTCATAAGGGCGTCTCTTATTACAGCGCTTATAACGATCATCCTCGTTTTCATCTTTTCGCTTTACCAGCAAAAAAAAATACGCGATACGGCGCGCATGCTGGCTCGTTCACGGGAAGTACTTTCCTCCATCCGAAATATAATGTCTGCCTCCATGGATATACAGAACGGGGCACGCACCTATGTGTTAACAGGTAATACCAGATTCTTGTCACAGACTGAAATTGGAATGGATTCCATTCATATTCTTGTTCAGGCCCTTCGCCAGAGTATAGCGGATAATCCCAATCAATACCAATGGATCGATTCACTTGAAAAGTATGTAACCCTGCGTATTCAAAATGCCGGGATGTTAATAAAACTTGATAAAACCGGTAACCATGATAGCGCCGCGCGATGGGTGGAACTTGGGCAGGATATTCAGGTGACGAACCAGATTAGAGAATTTGCTAAAAATATAGAACAGGAAGAAATGTCCATTCTGAGCCACCGGAAAGAGTTCTTTTCCTCCAATATTGGTCGTTTGAACAATTGGCTTTATTTGTTTCTTTTCGTCGTAATGGGATTAAGCCTTGTTTTCTATAGCCGAGTACTTCGTGGTGTAAAATTTCATAAGCAAAGTGAGGATAAATTCAAATCGCTGGTAGAGGCGGCGCCCGACGCATTGATCATATCTGGTGAAGATGGAGTGATCAGGATGGTGAACTGGAGAGCTGAAGAAATTTTTGGATACCGTCGGGAAGAAATGCTCGGTAAACGAATTGAAATGCTCCTTCCCCCAACCATGCAGCGGGCCCATGAACAGTTACGTGAAAAATACATGCGGCAGCACAACCATCGGATCAAGGAAGGAGGCAGGGAATTACCTGGAATGAGAAAGGATGGATCAATCGTCATGACAGATATCTCGCTGGCTCCCATTAAAACGGATGGGGAAACTCTCATGGCGGCCTCCATTCGGGATATAACAGGCCGTCTGGAGGAGCGCTTGCAATTAGACTCTCTTTCCCGTCAGGTTAACCAGGCCAAGGAAGCGATTTATACCATGGCCCCAGATTTTTCGATCACCAGTTGGAATTATGGAGCGCAGCGATTATTTGGATACACAGCGAAAGAAGCAATCGGAAGAAAGGCCACCGAATTGGTATCGTATGAGCCGGAATCGGGCTGGCTGGAATCTGTTTCAAAGCAACTTGCAGAAAAAGGGGGTTGGACAGGTGAGGTTTATAAGCTCAATAAAAATGGGAGCAAGGTTCCTGTTCTAACTTCCGTAACCAGTATCATAAGTGAATCCGGAATCCTGACCGGGTTCATTTCTGTAAGTCATGATATCAGTTTGCAGAAATCGTTGGAATATCAATTGAAGCAAAGTAATGAATCCCTTGAGGAAAAGGTTCGGATCCGGACCGATGAGATCAGGAGATCGGAACAAAAATACAGGTATCTCTTTCATCATAACCCCATACCGATGTGGGTAATTGAGGTTGGGACATTTAAATTCCTGGATGTAAATGAAATGGCCATTCAGAAATATGGCTATTCCAGGGAAGAATTCCTGGCTATGACTGCAGAAGATATACGACCGGTCAACACCCGGAATGCGTTCCGACGCGAAAACAATCCAAACACAAAACAGCTGAATGATGGTTATCGCGGTGTTTGGCAACATCAGAAGAAAGACGGTTCCCTGATCTGGGTGGAAATCATAGCGCATCATATTCAATTTGAGGGTAAAAAGTCCCGTTTGATCCTCGCCAATGACATTACAGAGAAAAAGGAAGCACAAGACCTACTTCGGTCAAATGAAAAACGTTATCGGGAAACCCTGGATAATATGCTGGAAGGGATTCAGATCCTGGATTTTGAGTGGAGATATTTATACGTAAATAACGCGGTAGTTAAACAGGCCCGCCGAAAACGGGAGGAATTAATTGGTTTTTCAATATTCGATATTTATCCAAATATAGAAGATACCGAATTACACGCTGTATTCCAACGATGTTTTGAAGATAGAACACCGCAGCACCTGGAGAACAAATTTGTTTACCCGGATGGTACGATTTCCTGGTTTGAGTTGAGTTTCCAACCAATACCTGAAGGGGTATTCGTGCTTTCGGTGGATATCACTGAACGGGTGAATGCCATCGATGCATTGAAAGAAGAGAGGGATAAACTGGCTTCGATTGCGCTTACCTCCCCCGGCCTTATCTATTCCTTCCGTTTAGAAAGGGATAGCAAGATGAGCTTTGTGTACGGTAGTAATGCCTTTACAGAGATCTTTGGGTATTCACCCGAGGTCATCAATGCCAGTTTTGATGATTTCCTAAAAGAATCATGCCCGGAGGACCGACTTGATCTGATGAGCAGCATTATTCAATCAGCTAAAAACCTTGAACCCTACCAGAAAGAATTCAGGTATCATCACCCCGTGAAGGGTCTTCGCTGGTTAAAGGCGCACTCGCTCCCCATACGGGAGAATCCGAAATCTGTTATCTGGCATGGAATTATCATGGATAATACAGAAAGTAAGAATCAGGAGGATAAGATACTTGAACAGGGAGCACAACTTCAAACCTTAAGCAATAACCTGCCCGGGGTTATGATCTTTCAAATAATTGGATCTCCCGATGGCACCCGTGAATTTACCATGGTAAGTAAGGAAGTAACCAGATTAAGTGGAAGAACCCCGGAGGAGGTTATCAAAGATCCTTCTATCCTTTACAATATGATTCTGGAGGAGGACAGACCCGCTTTCATTCAACGGGAATTGGAGTCCTATGAAAATATGACGCCCTTTAAAATCGAAGTGAGGGCTCGTTCGCAATCGCATGGGATCAGGTGGTTACTTATTGTCTCTACACCCCGGGTAATAAATGACGGTCGCATAGTATGGGATGGGTTTCATCTGGATATCACAGAACGAAAACATGCAGAAGAACGAATCAAGAACATCAATGCGGAATTGGAAGAAAAGGTCAGGATACGAACCCGGCAATTGCAAAAGATGAACGAGGAATTGGAGTCATTTGCCTATTCGGTTTCCCACGACCTCCGCGCTCCACTTCGGGGCATTAATGGGTTTGCCGATATTTTACAGGAAGATTATGCCTCCCAATTGGATGAAGAAGCCAAACGGATCACCCGGATCATCAAGGAAAATACCGTTCGTATGGGTAGCCTGATCGATGATCTACTCAGTTTCTCTCGTCTGGGCAGACACGAATTGGAGAAAGTTAGGTTTGACACGCGGGAGATGATCCAGCAACTGATCGCTTCCATGGAACAAAAAGCGGAAGGCAATCGGGTATCCTACGATATTCAGGATCTTCATTCCAGCTTCGGAGATACCACCTCGCTCCGGCAGGTATGGGTCAACCTGATCGGCAACGCGATCAAATATTCCAGGGGAAATCCGCAGCCAACCATCCATATCGGATCGTATAAAGAGAATGGGGAAATTGTCTTTTATGTGAAAGACAATGGGGTTGGATTTGATATGAAATACGCCAATAAGCTATTCAAAGTCTTTCAACGCCTCCATAGCACCGAGGAATTTGAAGGAACCGGAGTTGGGTTGGCTATTGTTGAAAAAATAATAAACAAACATGGAGGCAGGGTATGGGCCTCCAGTAAGGAAAATGACGGCGCATCCTTCTATTTTACCTTACCTGATACGGAAGACAAACAACTGGAAAATATTACACCACCTAAATCTAATAGAGTATGAAAGTGCCTTTAAAGGTTCTGCTATTAGAAGATGACCGACTGGATGCTGAAATGGCCATTCGTTTGCTCAAACGCTCGGGGATGGACATTGATTACAAATGGGTGTCGAACCGATCCGATTACCTCGATGCCCTTAAAAAATTTTCACCTGACGTCATACTCGCTGATAATGAACTGCCCCGGTATAGCGCTACGGAGGCATTGGAAGATTTTAAACGCATGGATTTGCCCATTCCCTTTATCATGGTTACGGGCACTGTTTCCGAGGAGTTCGCCGTTTCCATGATCAAGAAGGGGGCCGATGATTATATCCTCAAAGACAGACCCGAGCGCCTTCCCAATGCGATAGAATCAGCCATCAAACAACACCAGGCTGAAATGCAAAGAAGAAGGGCAGTTGATCAGCTAAGGGCGAGTGAAGAAAAATACCGCACCATGGTGGACCAGGCCTTTGACGGAGTACTAATCTATTCGCCGACTGGTCAGGTCCTGGATGCCAATACAAGCGCTTGCATGAATACTGGCTATACGCTTGAGGAGTTGAAAACCTTGCACATTTCAGACCTGTTGGAGCCAGAAAGTTTGGCTGCACACCCCATTGATATTGGACTGGTTACCGAGGGAAAACCACTTTTCCAACAACGACGCCTTCAGGGAAAAGATGGAAGTCATATCGAAGTGGAACTGGTTATTAAAAAATTACCCAATGGTGACCTGATGGCAGTGGGACGCGATATTACCGATCGTATCCTTGCCCACCGCCAGATCGAATTTGACCATAATAACCTCCATTCCCTGATCAACAATACTCATGATCTCATCTGGAGCATGGATAGAGAATTCCGGCTCATCACATCCAATAACTCATTTAATAAATGGACCGAATGGCTGACCGGAATAAAGCCCTTCAAAGGATTATCTCTCTATGACCCTGGCCTGGCCAACATAAATATCCAGGCCTTTGAAAAATACCTGAAACGGGCAATGAGTGGTGAAGCATTTTCCATTGTGGAACATTTTGACCAACCTAAAGATGTTTGGGTTGAAATGTCATTCTATCCCATATATGAAAAGGAAGATGTGATCGGCACAGCCTGTTTTTCACGTGACATCACTGCCATGCGGAAATCCGAGGAGGAACTCCGTCTCCAAAATGAACGGTTTGAAATAGTGACTAAGGCTACGAATGACGTAATCTGGGACTGGGACCTGTTGACCGACAAATTCTGGTGGAGCGATAACTTTTATACCCATTTTGGCTACGACAGGGAAACCACCTCCCTTGATTTCAGGTCATGGGATGACCATGTACACCCCGATGACAAGGAAAGAGTAGTATCCGGCATGTTCGCCACAATTCGAAAGAATAAGGCCTATTGGACGGATGAATACCGATTTTTAAAAGCAGATGGAGAGATCGCGCATATTCTGGATTGCGGGTATACTTTGTTTACATCTGATGGCAGACCATTTCGAATGGTGGGGGCCATGATGGATATCACGGAACGCATTAAAGCACAGGAGAAATTGAAAGCGATGGAGCAGGAACGGCTCCAACTCAAATTGCAAGAGCAAAAGAAGATCACCCGGGCCATGATACGTGGGCAGGAAAAAGAAAGGAATCAGCTTGGCCGGGAATTACATGACAATATCAGTCAACTTTTGGCTGCCATAAAAATGAAACTGGCTTTCTCACTTTCCCATCCTGAAAAGGCTGATACGTTCATTCAGGAGTGCCTGGATAATATCCAGGAAGCCATCACAGAGACACGAAACCTGTCTCATCGAATGGTCATGCCCCGGTTTACAGAAAGCAGCCTGGAAGATGAAATGACCAATCTCCTTAGCTTATATCACAATGTAGAAAGGAAAACAAACCTGAAGATCAAAGGAGTGCTGGAACACGAAATACCTGCATTGGTTAAGGAAACACTTTACCGTATCGCTCAGGAACAACTGCACAACATTGATAAATACGCTAAGGCCTCGGAGATTAATTTACAGATAAAGGCCTTCGATGGATTTATCAGTATGCGGATCGAAGACAATGGGGTAGGTTTCGATACCACGCATAAACGAAATGGAATCGGACTAACCAATATCCATAACCGCGCTGAATCCTATAATGGCACCGCCCTTGTGCTGTCCGAACCGGGAAAAGGTTGCCAGCTGCTGGTGGAGATACCCATCACCCCCCATGTTTTGGAGGATGTGGAGGTTCCATCCAATGAGAAAGAGTAAACGGGCTTATTCCAGGGTTTAAACCTTGCTCAATAAATACGATCAAAGTTCCGTTAATACCCGAAAATCCCTGTACCTCGTGAACCGGACCTTGATAACCATGATCTTATTCCTGCTCGCGGCCGGATTACTATCCTTCCGGATGGAAAGCCTGCCCTCCGGCGAACCCGTTTCAGCGGTACAGCAACGTCTTTTTGAACTGGCTAAAGGCCATGATCACCCACCCATGAATGAGGTAGGTGGCAGGACAGTGGTCAATTTCTGGCAATTACCCGATTCTCAAAAAAACTGTGGCGGCCTTTGCTTCAAGATCGCAAAGGAACGGGTCAATAAAGCCTTTCAACAAGTTACCGGAAAAGGATTGTATGAATGGCTGCCCTCCACTATGGCTACAGCCTATCTTTCCCCTCGCCAGGTATTTGACTGGACCTGGAATATCAATTCACAAGACAATGAGATATGGAGAAGTATTCCCAACATCCGTGCAACCGGTAGTGCCGGGGCCTTGCAGATGGCCAAATTAGGAACCATCAAAGATGAGAAGATGATCTGGAAAGGAGAATTAAAACCCGGTGCGGTTGTCCAGACCTTTGTATATGCCTCCGATTTCATGAAAGTACTAAAAGGCATCAATAACCCTTCCGAAGAAAACAACCTTAGCAGTTATGGCCATTCCTTTATCTTCCTGGAATATGTGCGGGATGATAATGAGGAGATCATAGGAATGCGAGTAGCCGATCAGGGCTTTTTAAATAATGTAGTGGTCACCCAGGAGGATTTTCAATCCTGGTGGGGGGCCAATATCCTTGATCCTGCAACCAACCCATGAAAAAAAATTGGACCATAGTATCCTTCATTTTGCTTTTGGCAAATTCCCTGCTGGCACAACCGGAGAAGGGATACTTCAACGACCTTAAGGCTGCCATGGCAGATCCAACGGCCGTGGAATATTTAAACCTTTCTTCCTCCGGGCTAACCGAATGCCCGGTGGCCATTGAGCAAATGACGGCACTTAAAAAGCTGGACCTGGGTGACAATGAAATAACCGAGTTGCCGGAATTCCTTGGAACATTGAATCAATTGAAATATCTCCGGTTGGACAATAACCCTATTCAGCAATTTCCACAAAGCATGACCCGGTTGTCGAATCTGGAAATACTTTCAGCGCGGGGTATCAGAATTGGATCACTACCATCCAACTTGAGGGATTGGAGCAACCTGCGGGAACTTGATTTGCAAGGATGTCAACTTACCTCAGTTCCAGAGGAGCTGGGTCAAATATCCTCCCTTCTTTGGCTGGATATCTCCTTTAACCAGATCAGTGATCTGCCAGCATCTTTGGGGAACTTACGTAAACTCCATACATTAAAAATAGCAAGCAACCGGCTCAAAAGCCTTCCGGTGGAAATGGCTCAATTGGCACAGTTGCAAACCCTTCAGTTAGGGGCAAACCGGTTCGATCAAATTCCGCAGATTGTGTATCAATTGAAAAATCTGAGACAGCTTGGTATTGAATTTAACCGTATTCGATCAATCAGTAAACAGATCAGCTACCTGCGGGAATTGGAAGTGCTTAATGTGGGTAGTAATTTATTGGAGGATATGCCGGTAGACCGGCTTCAAAAATTGACTAAGCTAAAATTGTTAATGGTGTCAGGAAACCCCTTCAGCAGGCCTTACAAAGAGAAATTAAGAAGAAATTTTCAAGGTAGGCTTATACTTCAGGCGGTAGAAAAAAGAGTTACAGAATGGCGTTCCCGTCGAGAATAATATCGTGGAAAAAAAATTATTGCTTCAAAAAGCTACCAGATAAGGTCATGCCTTCCACCTTAAGGAAGTAGATACCTGCTGGTAAGGTATGTATATCATAGGTATTTTCATTCAACCCTTTCTGAATTTGTATGGATCGGCTAAATATCTTTTCACCCTGGTAATTAAGAAGGGTGATTATTTCATTTGATTCGTTTTCCGACCAGAATCGTATATGGAGATTATCTTTGGCAGGGTTTGGAAATATCAACAAGTTATAGATACTGGTCCCTTTAAAAATCACCTGGCTAACATTAGAATAAGATAAACTGCCTCTTTCATCTACCTGAAGTATACGATAATAGTTCCATCCCACCTGCGGCGCTTTATCTACCCAATTGTATTTCTGAACCGAAGTGGAGTATCCAGCTACCTTAACAGACCCAAGTGACTGAAATTGGTTACCACCCAAAGATCTTTGTATTAAGAATTCGCCATTCCCCTCCTTTTGAGCGGTCGACCACTCAACATTTATAAATTTGCCTGTTGGAATGGTCTTGATATACAAGAATTTAACTGGCAAGGGATCCTCAGTACTGCCCAAGGTATGCCGGAATAATTGATCAAAACCGGTTGTCTCAACATAATTTTCATCAGTGTTTCTTGCACTGAATCCTGCCAAGGACCAATTTACACCTTCGTTTTGACTTATGAATGAGGTCAACAGGTTCTCCGATATTGAACACAATTCATGATCCAGATAGTAAAACCGAATTGTAGCTTGCAAGGATGTATTATTGGTGGGTATCACATCATAATAACGGGAAATACCAATATCAAACCCATCCGATTGTCTTACATGTCCCCGGCGAATTACAGTTGAACCAAGGTTTTCGGTACTACTAATGACCAATCCCATATTACCCGGGTTAACATTAACCGGGCCATTTAACAATTGTGTCGATTGAATATACCCGCCTGATGATCCGGCAATATATCGATTTGCAGACTCACCCCGTACCATCCCTGATGAGCCAAGATCAATGTTATAACCATTCAGATACAAACTATCTCCTCCAACCAGTTCCAGGAGATTGGTGATTGTAATATGACGGCCCAATTGTAATCCATTTTGAGACTTGTTCAACAGAAGGTTGTAAAATGACAAAGTTCCGTTTCCCGAAATAATCGTTTGATCGGTGGCGTTGTTCCCGGAAAAAATAAAGCTGCCGGAACCGGGATTGAAAACACCATCATTTATAAAGCGGCCATTATTCACTATAATTTTCCCGGTATCCTGTACTACCAGGAAACTTCCATTGGAGGTATATAATCCCTGTGAAGACAGGGTGGTAACAAATATAAATTGTACACCTAGGATAAGGAATATTCGCAGAGTACTCATATTCGGTATTTTTTCAGGTAAGGAAATGAGCGTTTACCTGGCTTATTCATTTGACATACTCGTTGTGGCTTCCATACCCATCCACCTGAATATGAAAATCAACAAATAATAAGCCTACATCTGCCCCATAAGTATCATTTAAGTCAGAAGAATTCCTCCAGATCCGGCAAATAAGGATACTGGAGATCTTTTTTCCTGTTCCATCAATTCCCGTGTTAGAAGTAGTCAATGGATGAATCACATGTGTCTTTGCGGTAAACGGCCCTGTGGCAACAACCGAACTAGTAACGGTAGCGGGAAATACCTCAGGTGTAACGGGATCATAGTTTACCCAGGTATAGTCCAGATTCCATTGAACATTTCCTGTTGTGGTGGTTTTTGGCATCCAGTGAATATGAGGATATATAGTTGTCCCTTCTTTCCAGGTATGTGGAAGTTGTACGGTAAATGACATGGATTCCAAAGAACCATTATTGAGAAAAAACCATATTTGGGGACCGGAGGAACCAGTAATATAGTTAAGGGTAGCAGAGCTGCTCCCTTTATCCAGGGTAACCCGAAGATCATCCCATCGGGTAGATTGTCCAACCAATTTAACCCATACAGGGGAGGCCGGTGTTCCCGAATTATAATAGTACCCAACGCCATCAGCATCGGCTCCGGTGATACTGCTATTAGTATTATAGACAATCAGACTCGTGGCAGGATCAGGGATGGTAGTGGCATCGGTAGTACTTATCAGACTTATGCGTGGCAGCAATAGTCCCTTGTCTGTACTAACAATGTCTAACATAGCAGATATATCCGGCAAATTGCCAGAGGTATTGATCGCTACATTCTGACCATAAAACGTTTTCGGAAAAGATAAAATGACAAAAAATAGGATACACAGGTGGGTTGGTGTTATCTTTTTCATGTGGATTGGATTTTCAGCTAATAAAGAAACGATTCACCTGCACAATGTTATATTGTTATTACAAGTAAAACAATATGATTTTTATCAGGTTATACCAAAAATAAAAAAAAAGGATTAATGCTGATAAGCATTAACCCTTATAAATTGTTGAAAGGCTTCTGTAACTATACAAATGTAAATATCAAAGTGACCAACCTTCCCGGTATTCCCTTTTTACAAACTGATTGGCTTCTTCAAAATTGGTGATGCGCATATTCTTGGCATCCCAGATCAGTTTTTTGCGCCCCAGGTATTTATCTTCCCAACCTTTCAGCTTTGGATTTTTCAACATCCAGCTACGGATGGCCAGGTTTCCAATCAATATGCTTTCCGTAAAAGGCCCTGCAAATTCAAAGGGCGAACTGGTCTCCATCTTTCCATAACCGGCGATACAGGCATTGACCCATTGAAGGTAGTGGCCTTCTTTAACACGAGGTATCGTTTCGCCCGGTAGATTTGTCTCTTTCATCAATTTTGTGGGTAATAAACGGGGATTGGCTCCATAACAATCCATCAGCAACTTTCCTTTTGACCCGATCAGCAACACACCACCATCCCAGTTGCCAAAAGCCTCTTCGGGCAATAATTCATCCGGACGCTGTGGCAGCAGACCACCATCATACCAGGATACTTTGATATTTCCCTTTCCATCAGTACGCGGATAATTCAGGTGAATAATTGAAGAAGGCGGACAGGCATCCAGGTTCTGGCTGTCATTCCACATTTCTCTCCATACCGTAGCAACGGAGCATTCCACTGAATCAGGATATAAAATAGGCAATATGCGATAGATAGGGTCCATGATATGACAGGCCATATCGCCCAACGCGCCAGTACCATAGGCCCACCAACCCCTCCAGTTAAAAGGGAGATAAGCCGGATTGTAGTCTATAGACTTGGCTGGTCCCTGCCAGAGATCCCAGTTCAATTCTGCAGGTATATCATATTTCCCGGTAGGAGTGGGGATGCCCTGAGGCCATACCGGGCGGTTGGTCCAGGCCAATGCGGTATGCACATCGCCTATTAAACCTGCATTCACCAATTCCTTACTTCTCCGTACCCCATCACCCGAAGCTCCCTGGTTGCCCATTTGGGTTACTACCTTGTATTTCTTGGCAGCTTCCGTAAGCATCCGGGCTTCGTAAATATCATGGGTAAGCGGCTTTTGGGTGTACACATGTTTTCCCAATTGCATGGCCGCGATCGTAGCCACGGCATGTGTGTTATCCGGTGTGGATACCGAAACGGCATCAATATTCTTATGCTCTTTTGCCAGCATCTCCCTGAAATCTTTGTAATAAGGAGCATTGCTGAATTTCTTACGCGAAGCCACTGCCTGACGGTCATCCACATCACAAAGAGCCACCACATTTACGTGTGGACTCTTGGCAAACTCAGCGAGGTCGCTTTGTCCTTTGCCTCCTGCTCCAATTCCGGCAATATTAAGTTTATCGCTGGGGGCGATATATCCTTTACCCAGCACATGGCGGGGGACGATCATAAACCCGGCAGCAGCCAGGGAGGTTTGTTGTATGAATTTGCGACGGGATGACATGGTTATTTAAATAATTTGATTGGTTGATAATTTGTAAAAGGGGAGAGCCTGATTTATAAAAAATGAAAAAAGAAATGATCAATCGTATTTGACACATTCCTGGTTTTCCTTATCGGTGTAACTCAAACCATATTGCCTGAGTACATCATCGGGTACACCATTCCATTTGTTAGGTGTGTTGCCCACGTACCCTACATCTTTTACACCGATCTCCGAGGTATAAAAACCAGTGGCGGTAAGATTGCGCATTAGGGTAAAAAAAGAGGCCCCCTGTTCAAAACCAGGTTTTACATTATTTGGATACGCTATGGCTTCTACCACTTTCATTTGATCGGCACTGGAACAGGCGCTAAACGGTTTACCATATTCCTTCAGGCAATGAACATCCAGCCAGCGAAGCCCACCCCGCATCGGGTTTTGATGTGAGGGCATATCCTTTACAATGAACTCAATGAAGTCGGGCACTTTGGCATCCGTGGCACTGCCACTCACCTCATCTTTTGGAATGATGATATCAGCCAGGATGCCGATGGTCACCATTTCTTCCGGAGTAAAGAAAGTCTCCCGCATAAGCTTGCTGTCCCTTTCCTGTTCTTCCGGTGCCCGGTCAAGATTGAATTTGATGTCATCGGGATTTCCCGCCGTTGCAGGTGATCCGTCTTTGTCATTACAACCTGCCAGCAGTGACCCTCCGGCGATCGCGCCGGTGGCTAACAAACGTAGGGATTCTCTTCTGTCCATAGGTTTTCGTTAAAGGCTGATGCCTGATTTATAAACTGCGTTTTTTCATTTGATCAATGATATACTCACAGGCGCGCATGCTCAGTGCCAGGATGGTCCAGGTGATATTTTTATCTGCCTGGGAGGTAAAGGCTGCACCATCCACCACAAACAGGTTTTTGCAATCATGCGCCTGATTCCAGCCATTAAGCGCCGATGTTTTAGGGTTGCTGCCCATACGTGCGGTTCCAGCCTCATGGATGATCTCACCCGGTTTGGAGATTCCCCAATCATTCTCCGGGCCATCTGTATCCCCCCAGGTGATGACAGCACCCATGGCATCCATGATCTCTTTAAAGGTCTCCTTCATGTGCCGGGCCTGTTTGATCTCATGCTCGCTCCATTTTACATGAAAACGCAAAACGGGAATACCATAACGGTCTACCACATTGGGATCAATTTCACAATAATTATCCGCAGTCGGAATAGCTTCACCCCGGCCCGCCATACCTACACCTGCGCCATAGAAATAACGGTAGTCTTCTTTAAGTGATTTGCCGTAACCACCTGCCTGTTTTTGCACGCCATTCACTTTATACTTGCCATTGAGGCCATGAATATCCCAACCAAAACCATAGGCGGGCTGACTCATTCCTCCCCAATATTCAATATGATACCCACGGGGGAAATCCAATTTTTTATTGTCTAACCACCAGGGGGAATAAACGTGCATACCTCCTACACCATCTTCATTATACCGTTTACGTCCCAGCAGATCGGGGAGGATACCCCCCATAGCTGCACCGGTGGAATCATGCAGGTATTTCCCTACCACACCACTTGAATTAGCTATTCCATTGGGGTGACGCGGTGATTTGGAGTTGAGCATGATCCGGGAAGTTTCGCAGGCACTGGCGGCCAGTATCACCGTACGCCCGGTTACCTGGTACTCCTGCATGTCCGCTTTGTTTATATAAGAAACCCCGGTGGCCAGTCCTTCCTTATCCGTAAGTACTTCACGCACCATAGCCTCTGTCACTACATCGATATTGCCCGTTTTTAAGGCGGGATTGATCAGTACATTGGAGGAGGAGAAATCCGCTTTGGCAATGCTACAGTTGCGGCTGCACTGCGAACAGTAGAAACATTCACCCCGGTCCTCATTGATTTTTTTAGTTAAAATAGAAAGTCGGGAGGGAATGACTTTCACACCGGCTTTTTGTGCCGCATTCTTAATAAACAATTCATGGAGACGGGGTTTGGGAGGGGGCAGGAAAAAACCGTCAGGATCATTTTCCAATCCTTCATTGGTTCCAAACACACCAATGAGTTTATCCACCCGGTCATAATACGGCTTTACATCTTCATACCCGATCGGCCAATCGTCACCCAATCCATCGATACTTCTTCGTTTAAAATCCTTTGGGCCAAATCGCAGGGAGATACGACCCCAGTGGTTGGTACGACCACCCACCATGCGGGCACGCCACCAATCCCATTGGGTTCCATCTTTTTTGGTGTAAGGTTCCCCCTCCAGGTCCCAGCCTCCATAACAGGCATCAAAATCGCCAAATGGCCTGTATTTGGTGGAAGCTCCCCGGCGGGGTGAATCCCAGGGGTTCTTTAATTGGGTAATATTTTTTTGGGGGTCATAGGCATGTCCTGCTTCGAGCAGGCAGACCTTTAAACCGGCATTGGCAAGTGTATAAGCGGCCATACCTCCACCGGCTCCAGACCCAACAATGACAGCGTCGTATGACTTTGGCGTTTTCTTTATTTGGAGATCTCCCATGTTATGTTAATAAGTGGTGGTGAATTTACAGAAAAACGATAATAAAAAATCGCAATTCATCAATTCCTGTATGCCTAATTTATCCAACCTTTGTATTGGTTCTGCCAAATTCCCCGTTATGAAGAAATTACTGCTTTTCACCCTATTGTTCTCCACCATGTCTGCATCCACAAAGTCGCAATCCATCGCCTTTGCCGAATATCCCGTCTATGATGGTACCGATCTGGGTTTAACCTATACACCATTGGCCAGCGCATTTCGGGTCTGGGCACCCTTTGCCGATTCGGCACGCATTCGTTTTTATGCTGAAGGAGTAGGGGGGGAACCGATGGAAACAAAAAACATGGTGGCAGATGAAGGCGGCACCTGGATCTACGCCACGACGGGTGACCTGAAAGGAAGGTTTTATGTTTTTCAGGTTAAACGCAAGGGAAAATGGAGTGCGGAGGTACCAGATCCTTATGCCCGGGCGGTTGGGGTAAACGGCAAAAGGGCCCAGGTGATTGATCTGTCAAAAACAAACCCTTCAAGATGGTCGAGAGAAAAAAGCCCGGCCTTTGAAAAGAAAACAGATGCAGTCTTGTATGAATTACAAGTGAGGGATGCCAGCATTCACAGCAGTTCGGGTATTCACCAAAAAGGGAAATACCTGGGGTTAACGGAAAAGAAGACCCGTAACCCGGAGGGACTTTCCACCGGTCTGGATCATATCCGTGACCTGGGGGTTACACATGTCCATCTACTTCCTTCCTTTGATTTTTATTCCATTGATGAGTCACGGATGGAACTTCCCCAATACAATTGGGGATATGACCCACTCAACTACAATACCCCCGATGGATCTTTTTCCAATGATCCCTTTGATGGCGCGGTCAGGATCAGGGAATTTAAACAATTGGTAAAGACCTTTCACCAAAATGGTTTGCGGGTCGTGATGGATGTGGTATACAACCATACCCGGTTATCAGAGAATTCTTATTTCAATGAACTGGTACCTGGTTATTATTACCGGCAAAATGACAAAGGCCAATTTTCCAATGCTACGGCCTGTGGTAACGAAATAGCCAGTGAACGATATATGGTCCGGAAATTCATCCTTGAATCGGTTCTTTATTGGGTAAACGAATACCATATAGACGGATTCCGGTTTGACCTGATGGGGGTGCATGATATCAAAACCATGAACCTGATTGCGCAGGAACTCCATCGCATACGTCCCGACATACTTATATATGGTGAGGGCTGGACAGCCGGCGCCTCCCCAATGCCCGATGCGGAACGTGCACTCAAAGCCAATGTATCTGCTTTAGACCGCATAGCTGTATTTAGTGACGATATCCGCGATGGCATCAAAGGAAGTGTATTCGAACACGAAAACCAGGGCTTTGTCAATGGCAACAGCAAGTCCCTCGAATCCATCAAGTTTGGTGTAGTTGCTTCCTGCCCACATCCCCAGGTGAACTATGCCAAGGTCAACTATTCCAAAGCGCCGTATTCAACGGAGCCCTATCAAACAGTGACCTATTGTGAATGCCACGACAATCATGTGCTTTGGGATAAATTAAAGATCTCTGCCCCGAACAAATCGACCGCGGAAAGAACAGACATGCACAAACTGGCCCTGACCATCGTATTGACCTCCCAGGGTATTTCATTCCTTCATGCAGGTACTGAATTTCTCCGCACCAAAAAAGGGGTAGAGAATTCCTTTGATTCCCCGGATAGCATCAATGCCATTGACTGGGGACTGAAATCCACCAACAAGGAAGTTTTTGATTATATAAAGGCATTGGTAAAAATGCGTCGTACCCACCCGGCATTCCGCATGGAATCCGCCAACCTGATCCGTGAAAATCTCTATTTCCTGGAAAATACCGGTGATGATCTTTTGGCCTATACCCTGAACGGCGCGGCAGTAGGAGATAAATGGAAACGCATACTGGTGATCTATAGTGGCGCCAATGGAAAGAAAAAATTCACCCTTCCTCCAGGGAAATGGAAACAGTATATCCGGAACAATCAACTGGTGAAACCCGCTCGAATGAGTGGGGAGGTGGAGGTGATGGCCTCGGTGGCGTGGGTGTTGTACGAGACGTGAGACGGGAGACGGGAGACGTGAATCGTGAGGCGTGAGACATCTCACGATTCACGTCTCACGTCTCACGTTCTTCATTCCACCACTTCATCCACATACGCCGAGATCCAGCCAACCTGCCCGTTTTTAACAAGGTAGAAACCCTTGCTCTCATACACCGAAGAGAACTGGCGCATGATCTTCAGGAGTAATCCGGTGCCGGCTATCATGGAACGCTGGTCGAATACTTTGTTGACCGTTTTTACATTTTTAGCGACGAGTGCCTTGTCAACATTGGGATCGGTAATGGCTTTGACTATTGCCGCATCCGAAAGGGTGTTGTATTCTTTATAGAGTTTTTCGCTGAATTTGAGCACATCGGAATAGGTTACCGAGATAACAGCCTCATCTGTTTTTTCCGGGTACATCAGGGTAGCAGCCGCCCAGGCGATACCACCACTAAAGGCCACATTATCACTCAGTGGATAAGCACCGCTTGAATTCACGGCATAGATGATCTCATTATTCTCCGCACCGGTAAGTACCCGGGTCAATTGACGGCGGTAGTTCTCCAATGTTTTGTCGTCACCTACAGCTTTCTCCGCTGCATTGGTGGTACTCTTGGTTCCCCAGGTAAGTTCAAAGAGTTTGAATTCATTCAAATTACCATAAGGGAAATAACCTCCTTTTGTATTCCCGCTTCCGATATCGATCAGGAAAGTGGTGAAGCGCCGGTTGGACGGCACGATACCTAAGTGGGAGAGACGGGCTTCTCCAATGGGGTCGATAATAGCGACTTCCCGCTTGGGATCACCGATACGCACCCGGAAAGAATCGATCAGGCGGGTAACCCAGTCACTCTTTTGCTCTTTGTCCGCCATGGTCTTTACGCCACTGCTGATGACCGTGAAAATGCGGTTTGCGGGCACGGAATAAGTTGCATTGGCTGTCGTATAAAGTCCGGTCAACCCGTTCAAGGTGGCCTTGAACGTACTATCACTAAAAGTAATAAAGTCGGTATTGGTAGTTGAATCTTTGAGTGGATTGATGGCCCCGCTCGTTTTGGCATTCTTGCCCATTTCCAGCAAACTGATCTTTACCCCTTTGGATCCTACTTCAATGCCGGCATAGACAGTAGAATTCCGGAACTTCATTTTCAAATCGTTTTGGGCAAACGAGGAAGAACAAACAATAAGCGACAGGCCGCACAGAACCAGCAGATTCTTTCTTTTCATGTTCGGGTGGTTTAGACGGGCTAAAAGTAGCGAAAGCAAGCCTTCGGGTTGCATGTTATCGTAGTATTACTTTTTGACTATGTGCAAAACTTGTGGCTAATTTCACCCGTGAGGGGTAAAAGGGTCTTAAAATAAAAAAGCGAGGGGAAAATACCCTCGCTTTTATCTTATTAATCAGGTTTAAATCAGTAGTTACGATCGCGATCCCGGTTATACCCTCCACCGCCGCCGCCGCCTTTGTTGTATCCTCCACCACCACCTTTGTTAAATCCACCGCCGCTTCCACCGCGGTTGAATCCACCTCCACCACGCTGGCCACCACCGCGAAATCCGCCTCCAGAGCCACCACCTGGGCGGTCTTCGGCCTTTTTCACCACCATTACCTTATTCCGGCCAAGGGGTAATTCATTCAAACTTTCAATGGCCTCATTGGCCTCGTCATCGTTTGGCATTTCCACAAACCCAAATCCACGGCTTTTACCCGTCTCCCGGTCCATCGACACCTTGGCAGATAAGACTTTCCCAAACTTATCAAAGAATTCTTCCAGCTCCGCATCATCCATATCATAAGGCAGACCGGCAACAAAGAGTTTCATAAAATATAATTTTTGTAAATGTAGGCAATCAATTGATATACCAAGTGATAGTAACTTACAAAATATAACCGATAAAAAAGTTTTTTTTCTCCGTTTTTTTGATGAATTACCCTGTAAAATGTACACGAAAAAGGGCTTCGTCATTTTCCAATGGCTTTTAGCAATAAAATTGCGGTCCTGAATAAATGATTTCAATGGGTCATTGTAGTTTGTCTGAAAACAGCCTATTTTAGCTGTTCCAAGCCACACTAATTATGCATCCTGCGGCAATTCGTGCCTGTACTTCGTTTTTATTTTCTGCCTACAGGATTTTATTCCTGCTTGGAATGTTCCCATTATTTAGTCATGCTCAACTCTGTAATGGCAGTCTGGGCGATCCGGTTATCAACATCACCTTTGGCAGTGGTTCGGGTACCGGCGGTTATGCACCACCTGCAGCATACACCTATACCGCTTCCTCCTGTCCGGATGATGGATTTTATACCATTACCAACCGTACCTCAGGCTGTTTCAGCAATGCCTGGCATACGGTTAGTAACGACCATACAGGAAACGGCAACTTCTTTTTGGTAAATGCCTCATTTACCCCAGGTGATTTTTTTGTGGCTACCGTAACCGATCTCTGTCCCAATACCACCTATGAATTTGCCGCATGGGTAATGAATGTGCTGCGAAATCCGGGTATCAAACCCAACCTCACTTTCCGTATTGAAACCACCTCCGGGATTGTATTGCAATCCTTTTCCACAGGTGACCTGGTGGAAACGGCGAACCCCCAATGGCTTCAATACGGTTTTTATTTTACGACCCCATTGCTCAATGCCAGCATCGTATTACGTATCACCAATAATGCTCCGGGTGGAAACGGAAATGACCTGGCACTGGATGATATCACCTTCCGCCCCTGTGGCCCAACGATCACTTCATCAGTGGTTGGGTATTCGGATACAATTGATGTGTGTGAAGGGCAGGCCGGAAGCTATTCGTTTACTTCCTATATCTCGTCTGCCTATGTTTCACCCGTGTATCAATGGCAATCCAGTAATGATTCAGGCCGAAACTGGTTCGATATCCCTGGCGCCACTTCGATTAACTATCAGGTAAGTCCCATTTCCCCTGGTGCTTATTGGTACCGGCTGGCTGTTACCGAACTCAGTTCCGCCGGCATTCGGGCCTGTCGTATCGCGTCAGACACCATCATTATCAATATCCGATCCAAGCCTCAGGTCAATGCCGGGCCCGATCGGGTCATGTTCCTGGGCGACTCCATTCGGATGGCTGCAACAGTTACAGGTGATGACCCGGTATATGAATGGATACCTCCGCTTTATCTGAATGACCCTGCTCATGTCAATGCCATTGCCCGCCCACCAGCGGATATTCTTTATACGCTGAATGCAGTGTCCGCTTTTGGATGCCATCAATCCGATGCAATGACAATAAAAGTAGTAGCCGGAATATTTGTACCAACAGCTTTTACTCCCAACAATGATGGACTTAATGATCGTTGGCGAATTCCCTTTCTCGATCCTTCCCTGGGTGGACAGGTACAGGTGTTTAACCGGCAGGGGCAGCTGGTATATGCTGTTTCCTCGGATTGGGTTGACTGGGATGGTAAGTTCCGCGGGATACTCCAACCAACCGGCACCTATGTTTACCTCATTCAATTCCCAAAAGGCCGGGAATCAATGAAAGGGCTGTTTGTCCTTATTCGGTAAAACGTTCAATATCCAGTATCATATTGATTGTTAAGTATTTTTTTAATCACTATTCACCATTCACCACTCACGTCACACCTCTCACGCTTCCCCCTTATCTTTGCCCTTCAATCCAACGAACAATGAAAGAAGTATATATCCTCTCGGCTGTACGTACCCCCATGGGCAGTTTTGGAGGTGCGCTAAAGTCATTATCTGCTACGCAACTTGGTGCCATCGCCATCAAAGGAGCCCTGGAAAAATCGGGTGTTTCGCCCGATCAGGTACAGGATGTATTGATGGGTTGTGTGATACAGGCCAATCTCGGCCAGGCTCCTGCCCGCCAGGCAGCCAAGTTCGCCGGTCTCCCCAATGAAGTGAATTGCACAACGGTCAATAAGGTTTGCGCGAGTGGAATGAAAGCTATAGCCCAGGCAGCCCAATGTATTATGCTGGGCGATGCGGATATCGTGGTGGCTGGTGGGATGGAGAGCATGAGCAATGTTCCTTTTTATACCGACAGTCTGCGCTGGGGAAACAAATATGGTAATTCAACTCTGATAGACGGCCTGGCCAAAGATGGGTTGACCGATGTATATGACGGAAAAGCCATGGGAAACGCGGCAGAACTCTGTGCTTCCACCTGTGGCATCTCCCGCGAAGACCAGGATGCTTTTGCCATTGAAAGTTATAAGCGATCGCAAGCCGCCTGGGAAAAGGGTGTTTTTGATGCAGAAATAGTTCCTGTTCCGATCCCGCAACGTAAAGGTGACCCCATAATGGTGGGAAAAGATGAGGAACCTTTTAATGTGAAATTTGACAAGATCCCGACCCTGAATCCTGCTTTTATAAAAGATGGCACGGTAACGGCCGCCAACGCCTCTACGATGAATGACGGTGCAGCCGCACTGGTTTTAGCCAGCAAGGAAAAAGCGGAGGCCCTGGGGCTTAAACCCATCGCCATCATTCGGGCCTATGCCGATGCTGAGCAGGCCCCGGAATGGTTCACGACCACACCATCCCTGGCTGTTCCCAAAGCGGTGGCCAAGGCCGGTTTAAAAATGGAGGATATCGAATACTGGGAACTCAACGAAGCCTTCGCCGTCGTGGGGATTGAGAATACCAAACGCATGAAACTTGACCCTGCCCGGGTCAATGTCCATGGCGGTGCCGTTTCCCTGGGACACCCCCTGGGGTGTTCAGGTGCACGGATCATCGTCACCCTTATTCATGTACTAAAGGCCAACAAGGCCCGGTATGGTGCCGCAGGAATCTGTAACGGGGGTGGGGGAGCCTCGGCCATGGTCATTGAACTAGCCTGAGGGGATTATTGATTATTGAATTTACCCAAACTCACGTCTCACTACTCACCTCTCACGCCCTTTAACAAAGCAAAAATTATAACCAATATTCCCTATTTTTGCCCCCTAAAAAATCTGCATTAGCATGGGAAGAATAGTTGCCTTTCGTGAAGCCCTCCGGGAAGCCATGACCGAAGAAATGAGGAGAGATGAACGGGTGTTCCTGATGGGAGAGGAAGTAGCGGAATACAATGGAGCTTATAAGGTCAGCCAGGGAATGTTAGCCGAATTCGGGCCAAAAAGGGTGATCGATACCCCCATTGCCGAGCTTGGATTTACCGCAGTCGGAGTAGGTGCTGCCCAAAATGGCCTGCGTCCGATCGTTGAATTTATGACCTGGAACTTTGCAGTGCTGGCTTTAGATCAAATTTTAAATACCGCCAGTAAGATGCTGGCAATGAGTGGAGGCCAGGTTAGCTGCCCGATCGTTTTTCGCGGAGGCAATGGTTCTGCAGGCCAGCTTGGTGCACAGCACTCTACCGCTTTTGAATCCCTTTATGCCAATATTCCAGGTATCAAAGTGGTTTCTCCCAGCAATCCATATGATGCGAAAGGCTTATTGAAACAGGCCATCCGATATGAAGAAGATCCTGTAATGTTCATGGAAAGTGAACAGATGTACGGGGATAAAATGGAGATACCCGATGATGAATATTATATCGAACTGGGTAAGGCAGATATCAAAAAAGCAGGTTCCGATGTCACCATCGTATCCTTTAATAAAATGATGAAAGTGGCCCTGGGTGCCGCTTCCGAACTGGAAAAAGAAGGGATCAGTGCCGAGGTAATTGACCTCCGCACCATCCGTCCGCTCGACTGGATGACCATCCTGGAAAGTGTCAAAAAGACCAACCGCCTCGTGATTGTGGAAGAACAATGGCCCTTTGGGTCGGTTTCCTCCGAGATCAGCTACCAAATACAAAAAGAGGGTTTTGACTATTTAGATGCGCCGATCCGCCGTATCACGGCTGCTGACGCACCCCTCCACTATGCCCCCAACCTGGTTGCCGCCGCTTTGCCGGATGTTCCAAGGACTGTAAAACTGGTCAAAGAGGTCATGTATTTGAAAAAATAAGACCACATCCGGATCATCGTTGCAACACCATTTATTCCCGTATTCTCAAGACACATGTGAATAAATAAATCCACGTCAATGTTATTGGCTTTCAGGTTTTCCTTACATCTTTGTAATGGTTTTTCATAGGATATTGGATTTTACAACGAGGCCGGATTTCTATCCAGCCTCTATTTTTTTATAGCCCGCTCATATCCTTCCTTTTCCCGGGCTTACCTCTTTTGCCTTAATTTTACCGCCTTAAATACCCAGCATGGCAGATGTATTGATCATTGACGATGAAAAAGCGATCCGAAAGACACTGAGTGAGATCCTCTCCTTTGAGGGGTATAAGATCGAGGAAGCCTCTGATGGGGAGGAAGGACTGAAGAAATTCAGGGAAAAGAGTTTTGATGTGGTCCTTTGCGATATCAAAATGCCCAAATTGGATGGCATCGAATTTCTTCAAAAAGCCGGGGAAGCTAACCCGGATGTACCCATTATCATGATATCAGGCCACGGCAATATCGAAACCGCTGTTGAGGCCGTAAAAGGCGGGGCCTACGATTATCTCGCAAAGCCACCCGATCTGAATCGATTACTGATAACGATACGGAATGCGATGGACCGTCGCAATCTGGCCACCGAAACACGTGTCCTTAAACGTAAGGTCAGCAAAGTGCAGGATATGGTAGGGCAGTCTGACCCCATACTTCGGATCAAGGAAACCATTGAAAAAGTGGCTCCCACTGATGCCCGGGTCTTGATTACCGGTGAAAATGGATCGGGTAAGGAACTCGTGGCCCGTTGGATCCATGAAAAAAGCAACCGGGCAGGAGCCCCACTGGTGGAAGTGAACTGCGCCGCTATCCCGAGTGAATTGATCGAAAGCGAGCTGTTTGGACACGAAAAAGGTTCGTTTACCTCCGCCATCAAACAACGCATTGGAAAATTTGAACAGGCCAATGGCGGCACCCTTTTTCTGGACGAGATCGGTGATATGAGTGCGAGCGCTCAGGCCAAGGTACTCCGCGCCCTCCAGGAAGGGAAGATCACCCGGGTGGGTGGCGATAAGGAGATCAACGTTGATGTGCGGGTAATTGCTGCCACCAATAAAGACCTGCTTCGGGAAGTAGAAGACAAACATTTCCGCCTCGATCTTTACCACCGGTTGAGCGTGATCCTCATTCACGTGCCCTCGCTGAACGACCGGAAAGACGATATCCCCCTGCTGACCGACCATTTCCTGACAGATATCTGCACCGAATACGGCATAGCCAAGAAATTGATCCATCCTGATGCCATCAAAAGTCTACAGGACTATAACTGGTCGGGTAATATCCGCGAGCTTCGCAATGTGGTGGAACGACTGGTCATTTTATCAGGCAAGGAGATCACGGCGGAAGATGTCAGGAACTATGTGACCCCTAAGCAACATTGAACTCCTTAACAAAAAATTCTGATGGTCGCTGTTACAAATGAGGCGATTTACCGACTTATTTGCAGGAATAAAGAACCCTATTGCTTTAGGATTAAAGTAATAAATTTGTTGACTTTAAACAATCGCCAATGCCTTTTCAGCATTTATTGGTTATTTACCTGATCGGCACTTTGCTCGTCTTTCTGCCTTCATTTGGTCTTGCACGACTTTTTCAAAAAGCCGGGGTCCCCGCCTGGAAGGCTTATATACCTTTTTACAATACCTGGGTCATGCAGGAAATCGGCCAACGTCCCAAACATTGGGTCTTCTGGCAGTTCATTCCTGTGGCAGGCTGGTTCATCAGTATGGGAATATTTATTGAGTTTGTGAAACTCTTTGGGAAATTCAGTTTTGGCCAGCATACCATGGCCTCCCTGTTGGCACCGATTTATTTCCCCGTTCTGGCTGCTCAAAAGAACCTGCGCTATTCGGGTCCGGAAGCCGTAAAAAATTACAAAAAAGCCGGCTGGCGTGAATGGGTTGATGCGGCCATTTTTGCGATCGTAGCAGCCACGTTGATTCGCCTCTTTGTCTTTGAAGCCTATACCATCCCAACACCCTCCATGGAGAAATCCTTGCTGGTAAATGATTTTCTCTTTGTCAGCAAACTAAGCTATGGGCCACGGGTTCCCAACACGCCTTTATCCGTTCCGTTTATCCATAATTACCTCCCGGCCTCCAAACGAAAGTCGTATCTGGAGTGGATCAAAATACCTTATATCCGCTGGTTTGCAGCACCGGTAAAACGAGGCGATGCGGTGGTATTCAACTTCCCGGCAGGGGATACCGTGATCAATCATAAGGATTTTCAATCCGCCCGACCTTATTATGAATTGAAGCGTTGGATGGTCAATGGCAGCCCGGAACAAAAATCATTTGCCCAAATGGTATTTAATGATCCGGAAGCTTTTCCCATTGCCGTGCATCCCGTAGATAAAACTGATAATTATATCAAACGTTGTGTTGGTATTCCAGGGGACACCTTATCCATTAAAGATGGCCTGGTATATATCAATGGTCAAAAACAGGAACTTGCCCCCGATGCCCAGATGAACTACATCGTTACGATCAAAGGCAATTCCTACCTGGATCCCGACATCATGAAAGAGGAATATAACCTTGATGCGGAGAAATATGATTATAGACTGGTAAGTGCTCCCAATGTTTATCATATGCTGCTGACCGAAAAGGCCCGGCAGAAAATGACAAAGGCGGGATTGATCCAGGACATCAAACTGGATTATTCCGGAGGAGATGAACCAACATTTCCGTACGACACCCTCCATCATTATTCACGGGATAATTTCGGTCCCATTTGGATCCCCAAGAAAAATGCGACCATTACCCTTACACCTGAAAATTTTGCGGTATACGAAAGGGCTATTGGACACTATGAGCACAATGACCTTCGCCGGGAAGGGAATACTATTTATATCAATGGACAAGCCACCAACCAGTATACCTTTAAAATGGATTATTACTGGATGATGGGGGATAACCGCATGGGTTCTCAGGACAGTCGCTATTGGGGATTTGTTCCCGAAGACCATGTGGTAGGAAAGGCCTGGATGATCTGGTTCAGCTTTGAAAAGGGCAAGGGCCCCCGGTGGAACCGGTTCTTCAAAATGGTCAGATAGGGGATTTTTTCACCTAAAAACAGACCGGTATGAAGCCTCGTCAATTGACAACCGAATACCAGGAATTTGCTTCAGCAGCAGAATTGGAAAAGGCCGATCGTGAGCTGCTTCAACAAGCCCATGAAGCCACTGCAGACTCCTATGCCCCATACTCGCACTTTCATGTGGCAGCTGCGGCAAAATTGAACAATGGAAAAATACTAACCGGGACTAACCAGGAGAACGCTTCCTTTCCCGCCGGTATCTGTGCCGAACGGGTTTTACTCTCCGCCATCAGTTCCATGCATCCCGATGCCACCATCGAATCCATGGCCATTACCTACGACAATGAACAAGGTTCCAGCGACCACCCCATTAGTCCCTGCGGAGTTTGCCGGCAATCCCTGGCCGAATATGAATTAAGAAGTGGTAAGCCGATCCGGCTGATACTGGGAGGAAAAACAGGATCCGTGATTGTATTGTCTAGTGCAATGGAGTTACTGCCCATGGCATTTACAGGACAAGAGATCAAGAAAAAGAAATAAGAAATGTGATCCCCTTCCTTATTCCTTATTTATTATTCCTCATTTATTATTTCTAGAAAAGCGTTTGTATCCCATACGCATACTTCGCCTCATGTTCCAATAACCATTTCTTCCGCCACAGTCCGCCTGCATACCCCACCAAACTACGATTGGAGCCTATAACCCGGTGACAGGGAACAATGATCGCGATCTGGTTCTTGCCATTGGCACTGGCAGCCGCGCGAATGGCCTTTGCATCGCCTAATTGACGCGCCAGTTGAAGATAGGAGATCGTTTTCCCATAGGGTATCGTCATCAATTGATTCCAGACATCCTGTTGAAAAGCTGTTCCCTCCTGTTTGATCGGAAGATCAAATTGCCGAAGGGCCCCATTGAAGTACTGGATCAATTGTTCCACGCAATGTACCATCACCTCTGGTAAATGGCGATGTCGAGGTTCATGCACCTCCGTTTTATCATAAAAAGTTACTTCCTGAATAAAAGTGTCATTGCCACTGATCTTCAACAGACCAACAGGGGAGTGATAATATGTGGAAACTGATTCGTCCATATGGATCGCTTATTCCAGCAGATCCGAAAGCTCCTGGAGTTCGGTTTGTTTATACAGGTCCTTTTCCGAACTGAAACATTTACCCATTTCAGTAAGCAGGTATTGAATGATCATCCGGTTACTCATCGGCTTGAAATAAGCCGGTACGGGATGAACAGCCAATCGCCGGAAATAATTCTCCGCATCCTGGTGGGTAAAGACCAGCCCGGAGGTCGGGTCTATGTAAAATTCGATCTTTTCCCGGTGATCTTCGAGTTTTTCATCCGAATAACCTGGTTTGAAATAGGCCAGCACAAACTGCTTGGGGAGACCAACAGCTTTGACGGGAAGATCCAATAATTCACTTAACACGAGGTACAAAATCCCATTGCTTAGCTGATTGCCTCTTTTTGCCTCGATCGTTTTATGGATCAGGAATTCATTGGGCTCCTGGTAATTGATCTCCGTTCCCTTCATTCCATAATAGCTGTACAGGATACTTGTTACAATCCGGATCTGCTCCAATGGCGTCAGATAATTATTGAGTTCAAGCCAGATATTCCGGCGAATCTTCTCTACCTCAAGCAGGATAGGGGCCGTGGTAAGATCGGGGTATTGAAATTTGCTCACCAGCATGGCACCCAGTAATAGGTCGTGGTGCCCGGCAATATTCCATTGGCGAAAATCTTCCTTGAGGTCACGAAAATGAAGACGATGAATAAGCAATTCGATCCGCTCCTGTATCCCAGTATCGGGTGTTGTTTCCCATAAATGTTCCAGGTTGGGGATCACGGGCTTCCCATAATCAATGATCTTTTCCGATACCAGACCAAATACTTCCTCATCGGGATCATCGATCAAGGTAAATAACGCGGATAGCTCGTTGTTGGGTTCCATGCTTATTAATTACTATAAAATTCATCCTTCATAACGAATATCTCTCCATATAATTTTCCCCAGTTGTGGATTGAGTTGTACATCTCTTTATTTATCCATTTCTTACGCTAATTCCTTATTTTAGCCAAAACGTCTGCTATGCCCGCCAATTCCCGCCGCAAATTCCTGAAGAACTCCTCTCTGGCTGCCGCCGGTTTTTTTATCGTTCCCCGCCATGTATTGGGAAAAGGGTTTATTCCACCCAGCGATAAACTCAATATTGCCGGTATCGGAGTAGGGGGTAAGGCGGAAGTGAACCTTCCCTATGCCTGGAACAATGGCGCAGAGAATATCACAGCCCTTTGTGATGTGGACGAACGGCAGGCTGTAAATGGTCGCAAGAAATGGCCTAATGCGCCCTTTTACCGCGATTACCGGGAAATGCTCGAAAAGGAGCATAAGCATATTGATGCGGTGATCATTACCACACCCGACCACATGCACGCGGTGCAGGCCATGGCCGCCATGCAATTGGGCAAACATGTGTACGTGGAAAAACCACTCACCCACGATATTTATGAAGCACGCATGTTGACGCTTGCGGAAAAGAAATACAAGGTAGTGACCCAGATGGGAAATCAGGGTAGTAGTGGAGATGATACCCGGATGGTGGAAACCTGGATTCAGGCAGGGGTGATCGGTGACGTACATACGGTACATGTGTGGACCAACCGCCCCACCTGGCCATCGGGAGTATCGATGCCTACCGGTAATTTTGAGGTGCCCAAAGAACTCTCCTGGGATCTTTGGCTGGGAACGGCTCCTGAAAGAGCATATAACCCCGCTTATCATCCGGCGATCTGGAGAGGCTGGCAAGACTTTGGTACTGGCTCACTCGGTGATATGGGCTGCCATTTCATGGATGTGCCTTACCGGGCGCTTAAGCTAAAATACCCAACCTCTGTAGAATGCAGTGTTACTTCCGTTTATACCGGTTTCTTCCAGCAAAGCTTCTATGAAGGAAGTTTTCCTCCTTCAGCCAAGATACATATTCAGTTCCCACGCCGGGATAAAATGGTTCCAGTGGAATTGATCTGGTATGATGGAGGGATCAAACCCCAACGTCCAAAAGAGTTGCTCCCCGATGAAAACTTTGCCGAGTGGGATGGAGGGATCCTCTTTGAAGGAACCAAGGGAAAGATCATGGCAGGTCTGTTTGGGCGCAATGCAACGCTGCTGCCAACCAAATTGATGAAGACGGCTAAATTGCCAAAATCAAAATTCCCCTTTGTAGAAGGTGGACCGGAAGGTCACCAGAACCAATGGGTAAAAGCCTGTAAGCAGGGATATGGAGCTTATACCAGTTCCCCCTTCTCCCAATCAGGACCACTGACAGAAACGGTGTTGATGGGTAACCTCGCTGTATTGAGTTATAACCATTACGAAACAGATACCAAAGGCAATAAGAAATTCAACGGCCGTAAGCAATTGATGTGGGATGGAGAAAATATGAAGATCACCAACTTTGAAGCGGCGAATCAGTTTGTGAAAAGAACCTATAGAGCAGGGTGGGGGGATTTGAAGGTGGATTGATACCTTGATTATTCAGATTGCGCTGATTTCGCAGATTCTGTGGAATCCGTGTAATCCAATAATCCCGTTTATCATTCTAATTTAATCGTCATATACTCCGCGCTCGACATGATATTCCCCGAAAAATCAAAGAGAGCGCAATTCTCCCAGGAAGACCCAATGCCATAACCATCATTCATGGAAGAACTGATCCAGGCAGGTTCCCAGTATTGAACACCAATACCACCTCCCTTGTGTACAGCCAATGCAAGATCTTTCAGATAACGGTATTGTTCATCTTTGGAAAGTCCATAACCGGGAGCTGTATCCGTAGCGGAAAAGATATTTCCATAGCTGTCACTTCCTCCGGCAGCCCAGGGATAGGCTGTTTCAACGATCATCACCTGTTTTCCAAATCGTGTCTTTAACGCCTTTAAGGTGTCTGTGATCGCCTGCATGCTATTGACGGTCGCCCACTTACTGTAATGGGAAAGGCCTACTATATCATAATCGGTGACCCCTTTGGCTGTTATACCCTGTAACCACCAATGAGCAGAATGGAGTTGGGCCTGATGGAGGATGATCTTTGGCTTGATGGTGGAGGTCAGGGAAAAATCACGTACGGCTTTGATCCCCGATTTCAATAACTCAGAGAAATTATCATAGTTCCCGGCATCCACTTTTCCCACCGGCCAGCACATGCCCCCATTCACCTCATTTCCTACCTGTACCATTTCAGGTGTCAGGTTCTTTGATTTTAAATAATTGAGAACGGCAAGGGTATAATTATAAAGGGAATCTTTTAAAACAGAAAGGTTAAGCCCGGCCCAGGCGGCTGGCGTTTCCTGATGACCTGGATCTGCCCAGGTATCAGAGTAATGAAAATCGAGGTTTACGGCCATCCCCAGGTCTTTAGCCCTTTTGATGGTTTTTTCCACATCATAGAGATCATGATAATAGGTGCCGGCGTTGAGATTGGCTACCCATAGAGGGTTATGCCATAAACGGACACGTACTGTATTGGCGCCTTTATCTTTGAGTATTTGAAAAGGATCTTGTTGTACACCGTTAACGCGGTATTGTCCGCCGTGTGCCTGAATATTGTTGACAAAGGAGAGGTCCACGCCCATGCTGAATGTGTTCCAGTTGTGGAATACGGGTGTTTCTACCGGATCGGTTTTCTTTTTGTCTTTGCAGGAGAAAAAGGAAAGCATCAAAAGCACAAAACCATACTTTTTCATTCCTATTAATATTAAGGTACTCGTATGATCGGTTTCTCGCCGTGCTCGCAACGAAGCGCTGAGGGCGGGGAGAGAAATCGAATTATTTTTTCTTCGCTGCCTTTTTCTTTACAGCCGCTTTCTTCCTGGGAGCTGGGCTTTTCTTTGCTGCTTTCTTCGCCGCCACACGGCCTCCAGATTTTTTAGCAAAGGCCTTTGGATCCACGGCCTCGATCATCTTCTTCACCTCATCCAGGCTAACCGTTGCCAGGTCATCTGCTGTATATTTTGTCTCATCCGCTTTTTTGGGCAGCCGGATGATCTTTTTCCCAAACTTGATAATGGGTCCCCACCGGGCATTCTCCACCGAAATTTTATCCTCGGGCCAACGCTGGATGAACCGATTGGCTTCCTTCTCCACTTTTGCTTCGATCAATTCATCAATATCCGCCTTGGATAGTTTTTCAAAATCATACCGCCGGGGAACATTGATAAACATATCATCCCATTTGATATAGGGGCCAAAACGTCCCTTTCCTTTGGTCACCGGCTTTTCATTATAAAAGGCTACGGGGGCATCCGCTTTTTGCTTTTCGGCAATCAACTCAACGGCCCTGTCAAGCGAAACCTCCAGCGGGTCTTCACCCTTGGGAATGGAGATGAACTGATCGCCCAACCGTACATAGGGTCCAAACCGGCCAATATTCACCACGACCTCCTGTCCCTCATATTCTCCCAGGGTGCGGGGTAATTGAAAGAGTTCCAGCGCCTGGTCAAGCGTGATGGTTTCAATGCTTTGGTCCTTACGCAAAGCGGCAAAACGAGGTTTCTCCTCGGCATCAGCTTCCCCGATCTGTACCATCGGGCCATACCGACCCATCCGGGCAACGATGCGTTTACCCGATTCAGGATCGCTGCCTAACTCTCTTTCACCTTTAACACGTTCGGCCGTTTCAATGGTTTTCTCTACGTCCTTTTTAAAAGGATTATAGAAATCATTGATCATTTCACTCCACTTGATCTTTCCTTCCGCCACCTCATCAAACTCACTTTCGATCCGGGCAGTGAAACTATAATCCATGATATCATCAAAATACTGTTTCAAGAAGTCGGTCACCACCAATCCAAGGTCGGTAGGGAATAGTTTTGATTTCTCAGCGCCGGTATTTTCCTGGTCAACCCGGGTAGTGATCTTATCCTTTTTCAGGGATAACACCCGGAAATCCCTTTTCACACCCTCTTTATCACGTTTCTCCACGTACCCTCTTTTCAAAATGGTTGAAATGGTAGGGGCATAGGTGGAAGGTCGGCCAATGCCGAGCTCTTCGAGTTTTTTTACCAGCGAAGCTTCCGTAAATCGGGGAGAAGGTCTGCTGAATCGCTCAGTAGCGGTCATCTCGCGAAGCGGAAGTTTTTGCCCAACCGTCAATGGTGGCAACATGCCTTCTTTTTCTTCTTCCGCCAGGTCATCATCATCACGATCTTCCCGGTACACTTTGAGAAAACCATCAAACTTCAATACTTCGCCGCTGGCGGTTAATTCTTCTTTATTGGTAGAAATATCAATCTTGGCAATTGTCTTTTCTAATTCGGCGTCGGCCATTTGACAGGCCATGGTGCGTTTCCATATCAGTTCGTATAAACGCTGGGTATCTGGATCACCTACCTGTGTATTATTCATATAAGTAGGGCGAATGGCTTCGTGGGCTTCCTGCGCACTTTCATTCTTATTCTTGAACCGTCTGAACTGATGATATTTATCCCCATACATACCTTTCACGGTATTGGTAATATCGCCCAACGCCGTATCACTCAGGTTCACACTATCGGTACGCATATAAGTGATATGCCCGTTCTCATACAATTTCTGCGCAAGCAGCATGGTACGCGAAACGCCATACCCCAGTTTACGGCTGGCTTCCTGTTGCAAGGTAGAGGTAGTAAAGGGCGGAGCAGGGGAGCGCTTCCCAGGTTTTACCTGAATATCCCGTACGGTATAAGTGGCACCGGTACAACTTTGTAAAAAAGCCTCTGCATCTGATACCGAATCCTGTTTCTTTCCTTCGGCTATGAAGTTTACAGATTTGCCGGATGTATCCTCAGAACTAAATTGAGCCTCAATTTTAAAGGTGCTGTTTGAGGCAAAGGCATTGATCTCTCTTTCACGCTCGGCAATCAAGCGAACAGCCACACTTTGTACCCGGCCAGCACTCAGGTTATTTCGCATGCTCACTTTTCTCCACAACACCGGACTTAACTCAAAACCCACGATCCGGTCCAGGATCCGGCGTGCCTGCTGGGCATTCACCAGGTTCATGTCCAGAAACCGGGGATTCTTTACGGCCGCCTGAATAGCGGGTTTGGTGATCTCATGAAAAACGATCCGTTTGGTGGTCTTTGGATTCAGACCCAGCACCTCGCACAGATGCCAGCTGATGGCTTCTCCTTCACGGTCCTCATCCGTTGCCAGCCATACTTCATCTGATTTTTTCGCTAAACTCTTTAAGTCTCTGACAACCTTTTCTTTATCTGCCGGAATGATATAGCGGGGTTTGTAATCATTTTCAATATCGATACCCATTTCGGCCTTCTCCAGGTCGCGAATATGTCCATAGCAACTCTTCACTTCAAAATCCTTTCCGAGGATCTTTTCTATGGTTTTTGCTTTCGCAGGGGACTCGACTATTAACAGGTTTTTCGCCATGAATTCAAAATGGGTTTTAGTCTTTCACAGGGTTCCACACCGCCCTGAATCTTGCAATAATAGTATAGAAATCGCAAATTTTCATTTTATGTTAAGATGAAGGATATGGTAAATGCACCAATTTTTGTTTATAAATGACTGTCTATCAACTTGGATACCGCAGCCGCCCAACGTGTATATTCCCGTGATGAGGGGTGTAAACCATCCGACGCGATCCAGGGTGAGCCTTCCACCGCTTCGCGTGTTCCCGGGGTTATATCTATATAATGTACCCCCAAAGTTCCGGCCATTTCCCTTTTTACCAGGTTAAACTGATCGATTTCCCGGCTGATCCTGGCCCGGTCACGCCCCTCGGCAAAGGGGGTTACCCCCCAATCCGGAATAGAAAGAACGATCACATGGTTCGAATGCCCTCCGGCAAGGCGAATGGCCTTTTTCATCAATTCCTCCAATTCAACTTCGTAGTTCCTGATATCCCTTCCCCGGTATTGGTTATTGACCCCGATCAGCAGGGTCACCCAGTCATACCCTTTTAAAAACCGGTACCCTTTAATCGCTGCCGATAATTCATCGGTGGTCCAGCCCGTCTTCGCCAGGATCTCCGGGCCGAGGAATTCGATGCCCTTTTCCCGGAAAGCCTGCACCACCTGGTAAGGAAAACTCTCATGGATCATAACCGATTCCCCGATCGTATAGGAATCACCCAGACATAGCAGCGTATAGCGTTGGTTTGTCATACTCTTTTTTTACAAAAATGACACAATGCGTTTCTTCACTTGATTATCCCGGTATATCCTTCGGTGGCCCAGTCCTTTTGAGATCACAAATTCAACATGGGGGTGTCCATCTGCCTTTACCTTTTCCGCATCACGCAGGGGGGTAAGTCCATCGTCTTCATCGTGAAACCAGAGCACCCTGGCTTTCAGGTTTGGCATGACCCGTCGAAGGGAATACCAGGAGGGGTCTTTCCCAGCCATCCGGGTGATCAGGGCTGAAAATTCTGCCTGTGTCGCGGGATCAATACGTAATAAATGAAAGAATGTACCCATGGAGGTCGTGGTTTCCGTTAAAGGGGCAATCAATACCACCCGATATTCCTCATCATGGGGTATCATTTCCAGCGCCAACCCCAGCGCCATTCCTCCAAAGGAATGGGCCATAAAAGAATGAATGGGCCCAAATTGTTTATTTACATGAAGTATAAAATCGCGAAATATTAACGCATTGATCTGTTTGCCTGAACTTCGGCCATGCGCTGGCGCATCAAAAGCCAGTACCTCGTACCCTTTTCGGATCAGGGGTTTGATATAATGGTCAAAATTTACGACAGAGGATTCGAATCCATGTATGATCAACACTCTTCGCTGCCCCCCTTTATTCCATCGGTAACCAACAAGTTTGTAATCCAGAAATTTCTCCTGGATCATTTCAGCTTCCTTGAAAATGGGTGGCCTTTTTTTCAGGTTCCTGAATTGAGGCGTGCAAAAAAGATCAAATGCTTTTTCAGCCGCCTTGCGCTTGGAGACCTTCGAGAGAAGCCTCAGTTTTCCCCGGACATAGCCGAGGGCTAATCTTTGTGCCAGTTTCATTGGAGGAACAATTACCTTTATATCCAATCCCAGATCGGAGAGGCAAAGGTAAGTCCCCATTCGGGAGAAAAAATTTCATGAAAAAGATCGTGATCATCGGTTCGGGGAATGTAGCGGCCGTTTTAGGACGAAAATTCCGCGCGGCCGGGCATACCATTATACAGGTGCTTAGCCGTAATTCAATGGAAGCTTCCCGGCTCGCTTATGAGTGGGATACGGAATCGGCCAATTATCTCAGTCTGATTTCTCAACAGGGTGATGTATATGTGATGGCGGTTAGTGACCAGGCTATCGCCGAATTGGCCAAAGATCTTCTTCTGCCGGATAAAGTAATTGCGCATACCGCTGCATCTGTCAATATGGATGTACTAAAGGATGTAAGCCCTCATCATGGCGTTTTTTACCCCCTGCAAAGCCTGCGAAAAGAAATGATATTCTTACCGGAAATCCCGGTTTTCACAGAAGGGGCGACACCAAAAGCAAGACAGGTACTTCAGGAATTGGCCGCCAGTATTTCCGGGGAAGAAACGAGGCCCTCTACACTGGAGGATAGAATCCGCTTACATGTGGCGGCGGTCGTTGTAAATAATTTTACCAATCACCTTTATCAATTGGCAGAAGAATATTGCCGGAAAGAAAACCTGGACTTCCGCCTGCTCTGGCCCCTGATCGAAGAAACAGCCACCCGGGTAAAAGAAATTTCCCCATCAAAATCCCAGACTGGCCCTGCCATACGGGGGGATGAAGAAACCATCCAAAAACACCTTGCCCTGCTGGACAACCATCCCCAACTGAAAGAGGTTTACACTTTCTTTTCCCTTCAAATAAAGCGGGGAGAGGCCTGATCGGCCGAATTTTCAGTTTTTCCCAAACAAGTAAACCCATTCCTTGTTTTTACGGTAAATTTGCCCCCCGAAAAGGAATGGAAGCGATGTATACAGTAAAAATCAAGTTTGAACAAAAAGGATTGGAGCCGGTCACCCTGCAAGGGATCGAACCCGGGCAAAGCCTGCTCGAGATCGCATTGGATAATAATATCGAGTTACACCATAATTGTGGAGGTGTCTGTGCCTGTAGTACCTGCCACCTGTACCTGGAAAAGGGCGAGCAATTTGTGGAAGAACTCAGTGACCGGGAAGAGGATTTTATAGACCGGGCTGTTAACCCAAGGCTGCACTCCAGATTAGGGTGTCAATGTGTATTACTGGATGGAGAAGGGGAGATCGAAGTGACCCTACCTGACCAGACTCAGTTCCTGGGCGAATAAAAAACCATTAGCTATTTTAAAAAAACAATAATGTCGCAGGCTTACGAACCCCCGATCCATTGGAATGACTACGAAGATATTGCCCTCAAGCTCTATGAGAAATTTGGCGATGAGTTTACCGAATCCAAGATCTACCGGGTCCGCTTTACCGACCTGTTGGAATGGGTGCTTACCCTTCCGAATTTTGAAGGTAAAAGGGAGGAGTCGAATGAAGGCCATCTGGAAATGATTCAAAGCTCCTGGGTATATGAATGGAGGGATAACCAGAAATAACTAATTTCGGGTCCTCTCCCAAAATCAAATTATGAGGTTAATCGCCGCCTTTTTTAAATTGGTCCGCCTGCCTAACCTCCTTTTCATTGCGCTGACACAGGTCCTGTTTCAGTACTGTATCTATCTTCCCATTTATGGTGACAATGTACCGGAAAACGATACCCTTCGGTTCGTACTCATCGTTTTTGCCTCCCTGCTGATCGCTGCTGCCGGATATATCATCAATGATTATTTTGACATCAATATTGATGAGGTCAACAAACCGGAAAGGGTAGTGGTAGACAAGATCATCAGTCGCCGGTGGGCTATCGCCTGGCATTTTATGTTGAGCGTAACCGGAATCGGACTTACAATAATCGCATTGCCCTTTTTTCAGTTTCCGCATCTTGTCATGGCCAATGTATTTTGTGTGATCCTGCTTTGGTTCTATTCGACGAATTATAAAAAAACACTGGCCATTGGCAATATTGTTATATCCCTGCTGACCGCCTGGACCATCCTGATCATTTTCTTCTCCAAATTTCCTCTGGGCTATGTTTATGATAATGGGGTATTGATGATCGATCCCAAATTCTTTCGGCTTACTTTTCTGTATGCCGCTTTTGCTTTTATCATTTCCCTGGTCCGCGAAGCCATTAAGGATATGGAAGACCTGCCCGGAGACAGTCGCTATGGGTGCAAGACCATGCCTGTAGTATGGGGAATGAACTCCACGCGGGTATACGTAACCGTGTGGGTAATCGTGCTGGTCGCCGGACTTTCCATACTCGAGATCTATGTCCTTCCTTTTCGCTGGTGGTGGCCCGCTTTGTACAATTTGGTGCTGGTCATTGTTCCGCTGGCCTTGATCCTGTATCAATTGTTTAAGGCGAAAGAACCTAAAGACTATGGAAAAATCAGCACACTAACCAAAGCGGTGATGCTTACCGGAACCCTCTCCATGATCTTCTTTTATTTTTATCTATGAACCCTGTCATCCTTGCTTCTCAATCACCCCGGCGTCGTCAATTGTTGGAATGGGCGGAAATCCCCTTTGAGGTGGTGGTTTCAGAAACAGATGAAACCTATCCGCCTGGTCTTGCCCCCTCCGATATCGCCATCCATATTGCCCGGAATAAAGCCCTGGCAGTGCAACCGCGGGTGGATGCAAACAAAATCGTAATTGCCGCAGATACTATAGTTTTTCTGGGTGAAGCCATGTTGGGCAAACCCGTGCATCGGGAAGATGCAGTGAGTATGCTTTTAGCATTGTCCGGTTCACGGCACCAGGTGGTCACCGGTGTCGTTCTTCGGAAAGGCAAATCAGAAATCGCCTTTGCCGATATCACCGAAGTGGCATTTCATTCCCTCACAATTTCCGAGATCGAATACTACGTCGATAAATACAAACCCTATGACAAGGCCGGATCCTATGCCATACAGGAATGGATCGGTGTGGTGGGTATTAAATCGGTAAACGGTGATTTCTACAATGTAATGGGCTTACCTGTTAGCCGCGTGGTCAAAGCCCTGGCGGAGTTAGCTGAGAAATAACATATCGGGTTTAACCTCGAATCTCTACCGCAGAAACATCCTTCTCGTTTCGCAGTAATGCGCTTATTTACCCAATCCTCTCGCTGTACCTTTACGGCCAACCTTACCTTATGAATGAAAAGCTCATCCAGTACATCTGGCGTTTCCAGTATTATGATCATGCTCATCTCCAAACTACATCTGGCGGAGTAATACAGGTGATCCACCCTGGCTTCTTGAATCATGATCAAGGCCCCGATTTCTCCAATGCGCGTATCCGCATCGGAGATCAGGTTTGGGCCGGTCACGTGGAAGTGCATCTTTGCACAACTGATTGGTCTAAACATGGCCATGGTTCAGACCCACACTATAAAAATGTCATCCTTCATGTGGTATGGGAACATGATCAGCCGGTAAATGATATCCCTGTTCTTGAACTCTCCGGGCGTGTTCCATTTATTTTATTGGAGCGATATAAACAATTACTTCAGGTTGGTCATTTTATCCCCTGTGAAGGATCTATTTCCCGGATCAGTGATGAGGTATGGATAAAATGGAAAGAGCGGCTGTTGGTGGAAAGGATGGAACATAAATCAAAACCGATCCTTCAGAAGTTGGAAGAAAACCATTTTCATTGGGAGGAAACCTGTTGGTGGATGCTGGCCGGGAATTTCGGAGGGAAAGTAAATGGATCGGCCTTTCAGGCACTGGCACAGGCTACTCCGCTTTCGCTACTGAATCGTCATCAAAACCAACCTTATCAGGTAGAAGCCCTGCTGCTGGGACAGGCGGGTCTGCTCGAACAGCATTTTCATGAGACCTATCCACGTTTATTGCAAAAAGAATTTCGTTTCCTGCGAAAGAAGTACGGACTCAGGCCCATTCATGAGCCTATCAAATTCTCGCGGATGCGTCCCGGAAATTTTCCTACGATTCGTCTGGCCCAATTGGCCATACTCATTAGTCGGTATCAACATTTCTTCTCCCGGTTTCAGACGGCTAATCAGGTAGAGGAGATCCGGGAATGGTTGTCTGTAACGGCCGGAGCATATTGGTATGATCATTATCGATTGGAGGACCAAACGGTTCCCTGTGCAAAAAACCTGGGCCAATCCATGATAGAAAATATCCTGATCAATACAGTCTGCCCGCTTATATATACCTATGGGCGGTGCAAAAATGAATACCGCTATCAGGAAAAGGCATTGGACTGGCTTTTCGCTTTACCTGCAGAACAACACCGGATCTGCCGTGGTTTTGGGTTGCTTGGTATCCGCTCAGCCAATGCGTTTGATGCACAGGCATTGACTGAATTACATAACCAGTATTGCACCCAGTTACGTTGTTTGGATTGTATGATCGGTCATTCCCTGATAAAGGAAAATCAAGACCAGGCTCCCCAATCCACTCGGACCTTGATATCCGGGTGAATGGATTTGATCACCGGACAGGTTTCCGCTGCATTTCGCAGGATCGTCTTGGATTTTGTATCCAGCGAAGCCAGGCTTTCGGGTATATGAAATGTTAAATTTATTTCGCCGATCCGGCGCGGATCCGAGTACATGATCTTCTCTACATCAATGCTGATGCCAATGAGGTCAAACCCCATGGCACGGGACTTTATCCCCATGATAGAGACCATACAGGCACCCAAACTGGTGGCCACCAGGTCGGTGGGAGAGAAGCGCTCTCCCTTGCCCTGATTATCTGTTGGGGCATCCGTTTCAAACTGGCTTCCGCTTTTCAAATGGGTACAAACCGTACGCAATTCACCTTCATAAAGAACCGTAGCTGTCATTTTAGGAATTTGCCCTAAATTTACGTTACCAAGAAATAAAACGAATCCCCGTGAAGAAACTCCTTTTGCCAATTCTTATTCTGATCGCCTGGGTACCCGCTGTTGCACAGGAAAAATCGACCCGCGATACCAAACGTGAGTCCCGCCGCAATAAAATCAACGAAATGGTGAAACAGGAGGAGGAGGGCGTTCTCGTTTACCACAAGCAAAACATTTTCGCCATACAATTAAGGACCAATGGGTTTGGCGGTTTCTATGAACTGGGGAGGAGCAAGACCCCGAATGTATCCATGCTATACAGCATTGAGTTCAATGAGACCAAACACCAAAAAGAAGACAAAAAATTTGTCTTTTTTGGCAATCCCTATATTTATGGCAAGATCAATAATTTTTATAACCTTAAACTTGGTGTGGGCCAGCAACGTGTTCTTGGCCAAAAAGGAAATAAGAATGGGATTGCGGTAATGGGTGTGTATTCCGGAGGTTTATCCGTTGGTCTTCTTCGACCCTATTATATCCGATACAATAACGGTGGCTTTATCGAAACCATCAAATATTCGGCTGCCGATAGTGCAAAATTCGTCGATGGCCCCATTGATGGCGCTGCGGGCATTGGAAAAGGCTGGGGGGAAATGAAAATCAAACCCGGGGCCTTTGCTAAGGCGGCCATCCGCTTTGACTGGGGCCGTTTTAATGAAACAGTTTCAGGGCTTGAGGCGGGCATCAGCGCTGAATTCTATGCCGGAAAAGTTCCCTTGATGCTGTTTCAAAAGGAGAGCCAGTTTTTCTTCCAGGGGCACCTCGCTATCCTGTTTGGTCGTCGCAAGTAATCGTGCTATTTTTGCCTTCATGACAGAACTACCCGTATCATCCGCCACCCCGGCGAAACCAAGGGTAAAGAAACCGGACTGGCTCCGGGTGAAACTACCTCTGGGGGATAATTACAAGCATGTTCGGGGACTGGTGGACCATCATAAACTGCACACCATTTGTGAAAGCGGCAATTGCCCCAATATGGGCGAATGCTGGGGCGCCGGAACAGCTACCTTCATGATCCTGGGAAATATCTGCACCCGCAGTTGCGGCTTTTGTGCCGTTGCCACAGGCCGCCCGGATCCCGTGGATTGGGACGAACCCCAGCGGGTAGCCGAAGCCATTCACCTCATGAAGGTCAAACACGCGGTGATTACATCGGTTGACCGGGACGAGATTCCCGATGGCGGTTCGATCATATGGTACAATACCATCAAAGCAGTTAAAACCCTCAACCCGGATACCACCCTCGAAACACTGATCCCTGACTTTAAAGGGCAAAAAGAGAATATCCTGCGGGTAGCCGAAGCCGCCCCGGAAGTGATCAGCCATAATATTGAAACCGTAGAAAGACTCACGCGCCAGGTGCGTATCCAGGCCAAATACTGGAGAAGCATGGAGGTGATCAAGACGCTGAAAGAAGCTGGTATACGCACAAAGAGCGGCATCATGTTGGGATTAGGCGAAAAGAAGGAAGAGGTCATTCAAACACTGCGCGACCTGCGTGATAATGGATGCGATGTGGTCACCATTGGTCAATACCTCCAACCAACCAGTCGACATTTGCCGGTAGACCGTTTTGTACACCCCGATGAATTTGCCGAATACCGCGACCTGGGCTATGAAATGGGCCTGGATTATGTTGAAAGCGGACCTCTTGTAAGATCCTCCTATCACAGTGAAAAACACGTGTTCCCGGAGATCGGCCGCCGGGAATGGGAAGCAGGCCGGCTTTAAACGATTTTTTGAGGCTTAAGAAAATGAGGAAATTCACGATCATCACGATAGGTTGCCTGTTGCTGGCCTTTATTGACATAAAGGCGCAGTATATCCTCAATGGTAATGCGATAAAAAATTCCTGTAATTGTTACACCCTTACCAATGCAGTGAATACCCAGAGCGGTAGCGTCTGGAATGCCAATAAGATCGATCTGCGGCAACCCTTTGATTTCTGGTTCAATGTCTATCTTGGTTGTAAGGATGCAGATGGAGCCGATGGAATCGTCTTCATGCTTCAACCCATTAGTACCAGCCTGGGCGCCTCCGGAGGCGGACTCGGCTTTGCCGGCGTAGTACCTTCCGTAGGTATCCTGCTCGATACCTGGCAGAATACGGAAGACAATGACCCGGTATTTGACCACATCAGCATACAAGCCAATGGCGTAATCGGACATGGAGCCGATCTTGCCGGGCCGGTACAAGCCTCTACTATCAACGGTAATATTGAAGACTGCCAGTGGCATGTGTTGCGTATATCCTGGGACCCCGTTTCCCAATATCTCCGTTCCTATTTTGATGGGGAGTTAAGGGTGGAAACAAGAACAGACCTTGTGGCTACCATTTTCAATAATGACCCGATGGTGTATTGGGGATTTAGTGCCGCAACCGGGGGATCGAATAACCTGCAACAGTTCTGTACGGCACTCAATCCGGTTTTCTCCACCAGTCTGGGTACAACCAATACGAGTTGCGACCTGGATCCGATCCTCTTCACCAGCCAGTCACAATCCTTTGGCCCGATCCAGTCTTATTACTGGAATTTTGGCGATGGCACCAGCAGTACCCAACAGAACCCACCACCAAAAATCTATAGCCAGCCAGGGATCTATGAAACCAAACTGGTGATCACAGGATTGGATGGCTGTGTCAGCGATACGTTACGCAAAACAATCGTTATAGGCTCCAAACCCGTGGCCGATTTCAATGTGGAAGATACCTGCGCAGGCGATCCACCTCGCATCACCGATCTTTCCTCCAATGCCATTGGAGCCATCAATCAATGGTCCTGGCTGTTAAATGGTTCTTCAGTTTCTGGTGTTCAGCAACCTCAATTTTTTGATCTGCCTGCCGGCAATCCGGAACTGGCATTGGTGGTTCGCTCTGTTTATGGTTGTGAGTCGGATACCATCCGGAGAAATGCGCTGCTTCATCCCGTTCCCGCTTTCACCACCATTACACCAGATGCCTGTTTGAATGAGCAGGTATCTCTTACCGCAACGCGCACCGAAATGGCAGCCAATATCACTCAATGGAATTGGAACCTGGGCGATGGAACAACGGTCTCTGTACAATCACCCAACCATACCTATACCAGGCCAGGAACATATACATTAAAGACCTGGGCGGTATCGGATCAAGGCTGCCTGTCAGATACCGTAAGAAACACCCTGCGTATCCTCGAGGCTAATGCCTTTGCCGGAAATGACACCATCCTTTTAAAGGATGTTCCAGCCATGCTTCGAGCCACAGGCGGAGCAACCTATGCATGGAGCCCACCTACCGGTCTCAGCAACCCGAATATTTCCAACCCGGTCGTTACACTTCAAAATGACCAGGAATATGAACTGACCGTTATAACGGCTGAAGGTTGCGTCGATAAAGACTCGATCTCTATCACTGTATTCAAAGGTTCTGCCATATATGTTCCTACCGGATTTACACCCAACAGTGATGGGTTGAATGATCTTCTGCGCCCACGTTATATCGGCATTGCACAGGTTGATTTCTTTACGATATATAATCGGTGGGGAGAACAGGTATATTCCACCAAACAGATCGGCGAAGGCTGGGATGGCCGGTTAAAAGGCCAGCCTCAACCCGTTGGCTCCTATGTGTGGATGCTAAAAGCTGTTGATGCTGTTGGGCAGAAATATGAGATGAAAGGGGTCTTCACCCTCATCCGCTAACCACCCTTTGCACCCGCATCTCCTCGCGGTAAAATGTTTATTTTTATAGTATGAAGATCCCCCTGCTACTATTGCCATTTTTCATTCTTCCAATTTTTTCCAATGCCCAGTTACAATGGGAAGACGTTTCCCAACAATATGCCCCCTTACCAACCTCCATTCAGGTATTCAAAACAGCATCATTGGTAGATGGCAAACCCAATATCGCTTATTACCTGATCGCTGATCTAAAAGATAAAGAACTTCATTTCAAAACAGACACTACCTACAAGCGCCGTCTCACCCCCGCAGAATTTTACCAGAAAAATGAACAAGCCCTGGCGGTGATCAACACCACCTTCTTTTCCTTTCAAACCCATCAGAACCTTAACCTGGTCATCAAAGACAAAAAACTGGTTGCCTATAATATCCACTCACTTCCCGGAAGGGGAAAAGATACTTTGACATGGAGACACCCTTTAGGAAGTGCCATCGGTATTTTTAAAAACAGAACAGCGGATATTGCCTGGACATGGACCGATTCAAACAGCCGAAAAGTTTGGGCACTTCAACACCCCATACCCTCCATGATCAAGGATTCAATAAAACAGGCAGATTTCTCATTTTTTGCCGGCACTTATTCCGGCTGGCGCAAATGGAAACCAATAGCAGCGGTAGGAGGGGGTCCTGTTTTGGTCCAGGATGGGGAGATAATGATCACCAATAACGAAGAAGGGAAATTTGCCGGAAAAGCCATAGACGACAAACATCCACGCTCTGCGATGGGTTATACGGCCGATGGAAAATTAGTATTGTTGGTCGTTCAGGGACGAATGCCCGGATTGGCCGAGGGAGCCAGCCTACCCCAACTTGCCCAAATGCTCAAAGAAATCGGTTGCACAGAAGCCATGAACCTGGATGGAGGAGGAAGCAGTTGCCTGGTGATAAATGGAAAAGAAACGATCAAACCTTCGGATAAAGAAGGACAGCGGGCCGTGCCGGGGGTGTTTGTGATTGAGAGACGTCAGTAGGGAGACGTGAGGCGTGAGACATGAGACGTGAGGCGTGAGTGGTGAGTAGTGAATAGTGAATAGTGAATAGTGAAACTAAAAACCTATATCTTACAACCCCAAATATATTTTCACCATTCACCATTCACCATTCACCATTCACCATTCACCATTCACCATTCACCATTCACTATTCACTATTCACTATTCACGTCTCTCTACTTCGCTCCATCCCACACCAACGCACTTGCACCTAAAATAGCCGCATCACTTTCTTTCAGGTGACTGATCAGAATTTTCACTTTATTGTGGAATACCTCGATCACATTGGCTTCCATATGTTCCTTGGTGGGTTTTAGAATGAGGTCACCGGCTTTGGTAAGTCCGCCAAAAAGAATAATGGCTTCCGGACTAAAGTTCATTACGGTATTCGCCAGCGCAATACCAAGGATCCTGCCTGTATATTCAAAAATCTCTTTGGCTAATTTATCTCCCTGGATAGCGGCTTCATACACTTTTTTGGAGCTCATTTCTTCCGCTGGCACTTGTCGCAACAAACTATCCTCAGTACTTTTTGACAAGACTTCAAGAGCGGTAAGAGTGACCCCGGTGGCGGAGGCATAACTTTCAAGAGATCCTCGTTTACCAGTGCCTTCATGCAGGCGGCCATCGGGGATGATGATATTATGACCGAGTTCTCCGGCAAAACCATCATGTCCATAGATCAATTGGCCGTTGGCTACAAATCCGCTACCCACACCGGTGCCGAGGGTAATCATGACAAAATCCTTCATGCCTTTGGCAGCACCATACATCATTTCGCCGATGGCGGCTGCATTGGCATCATTGGTCACGGTTACCGGCAGATGAAATTTATCCTGGATCTTTTTTGCCAGGGGGATGATTCCTTTCCAGGGCAGGTTTGGGGCATACTCGATCGTGCCGGTATAAAAGTTTCCATTAGGCGCGCCTACACCGATCCCTTTGAATTTGCCTACACCACCGGCTTTCTCCACTAACTCCATCAAACGCTCATGAAGCTCACTGATAAAACTATCGATGTCAGCATGATTTCGGGTGGCCAACTCACTGGAGAAAAGTACATTTCCATTTCTGTCTACGATACCAAACTTGGTTCCGGTACCGCCAATATCAATACCGATCGCCAACTGCTCATTGATCATTTTCTTTGCCATAGTCCATGTGGTTTTTGAATAAAAAAGTCCCGTTAAAACTAACGGGACGGGAAAGATACAAATTCATTTTTATTTGGTTAATGACCCGCAGATACCTGTTGGTCAAAATCAATTCCTTGCTTCTTCAATTCTGCTTTACTCTTCATGGCATGCCAGGCGAGATAGGCAAAACAAACGAGGGGAACAATATAAGACATATGTGTCCACGGACCGGTGGTGATACCGTTTACCTCAGTACCAAGGTCCAGATCAATCAACGCTCCTTGTGCAGGTGGGATGATCGCCCCGCCCAGGATCATCATGATCAGGAAAGAGGAACCCTGGCTGGTGTATTTGCCTATACCGGCAACGGCCAGTGAGAAGATACAAGGCCACATAACGGAACAGCAAAGACCACAGGCAATGATCAAATAGTTAGCCACCATCCCGTTTGTAAAGAGAGAAATCAGGATAAAGGCAGCGGCCATAACAGAAACCGTGGTCAGCAATTTTACGGGCTTTTCCTGGGAATATAAATTGGCCCCCACGAGTAAAAGGATCATGATCGGATAATATTTATAATCCGAAATATCGTTTCCTTTCAGATAGTTGGCCAGGCAAATGATCCCAAAGGCAAGGAAGGGGACAAGTCCAACCAACCACTGCTTGGTCCGTTTGCTTAAGTTAAATACGCTCACGGCTCCGGTCCACCGGCCAATCATCAAACTTCCCCAGTAAAGGGCAATGAGGTGTGAATTATGTTTTTCATCATACCCGCCAAACTCCGGGCGCTTTAAAAATGCCCCGAAATTGTTGTCAATGGTCACTTCTACACCTACATATACAAAGATGGCGATCATACCAAGTACCAACTGTGGGTATTGCATAGCACCCCAGCCAGACTTATTCTTGGCAGCTGTAAACATGGAGCCAAAAAGAATGGAAAGGATGACCAGTAAAGAAGCATAGATCACATAGGATTTGGGGATACCGGTTTGTTCACGAATGGCGTCGGCAAAGAGAACAGGCAGGAACACTATACCAATGATCAATAAAACGCGCATGGCCTTTGGACTCTTCTCCAAATGTTCATCACTCGTCACCTTAGGTAATTTGGCCACCGAAAATATGATTGCTGCCAGTGTAAATAATCCTGCCAAAAAGAAATAGACCGTTTCGATATTTCCGATAGTCGCCTCCTTTGTAGAGGTGGCCGAACCAAAAAGCATGAAGGATACAGCCAGCGGCCCTAACAAGGTACCAAATGAATTGACTCCCCCTGCCATGTTCAACCGGTGTGCACCTGTTTCAGGAGAACCCAGGGCAATAGCAAAAGGCTGAGCGGAAGTCTGTTGGAGGGAAAACCCAAGGGCAATGATAAAGAAAGCTACAAGCACCATTCCAAAAGTGGGATGGGCCGAGGTGCTGATCAGCGCTAACGCCAGGGCGCCCACAACTGAAATCAGCAGTCCATAAATGATCCCTTTCTTATACCCGATCTTATTTAACAGGTCAAATCCAACAAGGGCAGAGAGTACATAGAGAATCAGGGAACCATAAAAATAGGCCCCGTAAAAGGCAGAACCAATCAACTGCGATTGCAATTGATCCAAATTGAAGAATTTCTTACAAAAGGGAATAAAAATACTGTTGCTGGCGGCTACGAATCCCCAGAAGAAAAAGACGGTGATTAAGGTGCCAAACTGGGACCATTTAGTTTCCTGATTCATACAGCAAGAATTAATTTTTGATTTAAAACGAAAGGTAAGGAAAAACCTTATCGAAAAATTTTTAAACCAAATATTCATCCTATCAAAAAACCACTTAATTTGAGGTAGTTATGGAAATCATTCACGTTTCTGCCGAATGTTACCCGGTCGCCAAAGCCGGGGGACTGGGTGATGTGGTGGGAGCCCTTCCCAAATACCAGACAAAAGCCGGTCATGTTGCAAAAGTGGTCATGCCCATGTACCGCACACCTTTTCTTTATAAGAATGACTGGGACCTTGTACACGAAGGGGGACAGGCACTCGGCGGTCAGCATTTTCACTACAGCGTCATTAAAGAAAGAACCAATAAACTCGGGTTCGACCTTTACCTCATTGATATCAACGGCCTGCTTGACCGTGAGAAAATTTATGGCTACGACGACGACACCGAACGATTCATGTCGTTTCAGATCGCCTTTTGTGACTGGCTCTCCCGATGGGAGCATAAACCTGATGTCATCCATTGTCATGATCACCATACCGGCATGATCCCCTTCATGCTGAAATACTGTTATGGATTTAACCGGCTGGCGGATATCCCTACTGTATTCACCGTCCATAATGCCCAATACCAGGGCTGGATGGGATGGGAAAAGAGCCATTATATTCCACCATGGGACAATTGGAAGGCCGGGCTTATTGAATGGAACAATGCGATCAACCCACTTGCCGCCGCCGTAAAAAATTCATGGAAGGTCACCACGGTTAGCAATAGTTACCTCGATGAATTGAAATACATGTCGAATGGGTTGGAAAAACTCTTTGAATACGAAAAAGGAAAAAGCGTTGGTATCCTCAACGGAATTGACAATGATGTGTGGGATCCTTCCCGGGACAGCCTCATCGCGACCAACTATGATCCCGAAGAAGTGAACAAAGGCAAGAAAAAAAATAAACTTGAACTCTGTGGTCAGTTTGGTCTCGATGTAGATAAACCACTTTTTGTATTCATTGGCCGGTTGGTCGGAGAGAAGGCTGCTGATCTCTTACCGGATGCCATCACCAGCTCCATTTATCAGCATCATGGTAATGCCAACTTCCTGGTACTGGGTTCGGGTGAACCTCAGGTAGAACAAAGCCTCGAGCATATAAAAAGCCAATTCAAAGGATATGTGAATACGTATATCGGATACAGTGAGCCACTAAGCCACCTGATGTATGCCGGTGCCGATTTCCTGCTCATGCCAAGCCGGGTAGAGCCTTGTGGTCTCAACCAGATGTATGCCCTCCGATATGGAACGGTTCCCCTGGTCAGAAGCACGGGTGGGTTAAAAGATACGGTAACAGACTTTGGTGACTACCAGGGTTTCGGTATCCGTTTTAACAATGCCGATGTCGGCGATATCACCTATTCCGTCGGCCGGGCCATAGATCTGTATTCCCATAAAAAAGAGTTATACAATTGGATGCGCCACCACATGATGAACCTGGATCATTCCTGGGATTCTTCCGCCAACACTTATTTATCGCTATATGAGTCACTCAAATAAAATCTAACGGTTATGGCAATCAGAACGATCACACACTCCACGGAAATATTATCAGTCATTTTAGGGGGAGGGGCCGGCAGCCGCCTTTACCCACTTACCGCCAGCCGTTCCAAACCCGCAGTTCCTATAGCGGGCAAGTACCGGTTGGTGGATATACCTATCTCCAATTGCCTGAATAACGGTATCGGACGCATGTTCGTCCTTACCCAGTTCAACTCAGCCTCCCTCAACCGGCATATCAAGAATACCTACCATTTCAGCCCCTTTAGCCGGGCCTTTGTAGATATCCTCGCCGCCGAACAAACACCGGATAACCCGACCTGGTACCAGGGTACCGCCGATGCGGTAAGACAAGGATTGCGTCATATCGCGCCATTTGAAAGCGATTACGTTCTTATCCTTTCGGGTGACCAACTCTATCAAATGGACTTCGCAGAAATGCTGGAGAACCATAAAGCCCTGGGGGCTGATATTTCCATAGCCACCATTCCGGTGGCCGACCGGGAAGCACCTGAATTCGGGATCCTGAAATCAAAAGACGGGCTCATCACCTCCTTTGTGGAAAAACCTAAAAAAGAGGTCCTGGTAGACTGGGTCAGCGATACCGGTACAGAAATGAAAAAAACCGGAAGGGTCTATCTCGCTTCCATGGGTATTTACATTTTCAACCGCAAGTTGTTATTTGACCTGCTTCAAACCGAATACAAAGACGCTACCGACTTTGGTAAAGAGATCATCCCCCAATCCATCGAAAAATACAAGGTAGCCAGCTACCAATATGAAGGGTATTGGACGGATATCGGAAACATCTATTCCTTCTTTGAAGCCAATCTGGATCTTACCAAAGACCTGCCACTCTTTAACCTTTTTGACTCCGACCAAACCATTTATACACGTGCCCGTATGCTGCCGCCAGCAAAAGTAAGCGGCACCACACTCGAAAAAACAGTCGTTTCCGAAGGCTGTATCATCAATGCCTCCCGGGTGGAAAGCTCCGTGGTAGGTATCCGTTCCCGAATCGGTAACGGGTCAACCGTAGTCAACTCCTACCTGATGGGAAATGATTATTATGAAACCCTCGAAGACATGCAAAGTGACCGTTCCCATGGAGTCCCCCTGCTGGGTATCGGCAACCGATGCTATATCAAAAATGCGATCCTTGACAAAAATTGTCGCATAGGCGATGATGTCCGGATCAATGGAGGGCCACACCTGGAAAATACAGATCAACCGCTTTACACCGTAAAAGACGGGATCGTGGTGATCAAGAAAGCGGCGGTGATCCCCAATGGTTTCGTTATCTAGACACGAATTGGACGAATTAGACGAATTTCACGAATTTCTGACTTGATTGGATTTCACGAATTGCATGGAATACCAGAGTGGGATTGAGGGGGTAATTTTTAATGTGTCTTTTTTACATATTAATTAAAATACGGCTTACCTTTATTTAAATAACGATTGCCATGTCGCTTCTTCCTTCCGTCAAGCCCAGGCTTACCCTTGGGCAAATCATCAATATGAGTGTGGGGTTCTTTGGGATCCAGTTTGCCTTTGGTTTGCAAAATGCCAATGTCAGCCGGATCTTTCAAACCCTGGGTGCCAAGATCGAGGAGATCCCCATATTGTGGATCGCGGCGCCTTTGACGGGGTTGATCATTCAACCGATCATTGGACATTTCAGTGATAAAACCTGGTTAGGAAAATGGGGGAGAAGAAGACCCTTCTTTATGGCCGGCGCCATATGTGCGTCCCTGGCCCTCTTTATTTTTCCAAATGTAAGTGCGCTTTGGATGGCAGCGGTGATGTTATGGTTGCTGGACGCCTCCATCAATGTATCCATGGAACCCTTTCGGGCCTTTGTGGGGGACATGCTTCCTGATTCGCAAAGAACCACTGGTTTTGCCACCCAGAGTTTTTTTATTGGTTTTGGCGCTTTTATCTCCTCGGTTTTGCCTTGGCTGTTGACTGCCATGGGTGTAAAAAATGAGGCAGCGGCAGGCATCATTCCAGATTCAGTGAAGATTTCATTTGTGATCGGCGCCGTTGTTTTTTTGGCTGCCATTGCTTACACCGTTTTCACGACCCGTGAATATTCTCCGGATGAAATGAAATCATTTGGTGAAATAAAGGAAGAGGAGAATAAAATTCAGATAAAAACACCAGCTGATCGTTTTCTCCGGAAGGGAATGATCTGGTCCCTAATTGGGGTGGTCCTGACAGGAGGATTATACTACTATAACAATGGCCCTTCAGAAAACCTGGAGAAGGAATTATATGTGCTAACCGGGGGCATCCTCGCATTTGGGATTTTACAAATAATTGCCTCATTATTTGTAAAAGCAAAAAAGGAAAATGGTTTTGTCGAAGTGATGGACGATTTGAATTTTCTTCCTCCCACCATGCAAAAATTAGCGGTAGTTCAGTTCTTCTCCTGGTTCGCTCTATTTTCGATGTGGATATATTCCACGCCTGCCCTTGCTCAACATATTTATAATACCACTGACACAACTTCAACCGACTATAATAAAATTAGTAATTGGGTGGGGGTACTTTTTGCACTTTACAATCTATTTGCGGCGTTTTTCTCATTTCTTTTACCCGTACTGGCCAGGAAATATTCACGACCAGTCACACACTTGATTGCTCTTGTTGGAGGAGGATTAGGATTAATTTCTTATTATTTCTTCAAAAATGATAACATGCTCATCCTTAGCATGGCTGGTGTTGGCCTGGCCTGGTGCAGCATACTCGCCATGCCTTATTCTATGCTTACAAAAGCCCTTCCAGCTAAAAAGATGGGTGTTTATATGGGAATTTTCAACTTCTTTATCGTCATACCCCAGATTCTTGCTGCTACATTACTTGGATTTTTGACAAAGCACCTCTTTGACGGAAATGCCATCATGACCATTGTGGTGGGTGGATGTTCCATGATCCTGGGTGGACTGCTTACGCTACGTATCAAAGACAAATAGTAATTGTATGAAAAAATTTAGCTTTCTCTTCCTGTTATTGTTGTCAGGCACGCTGTATTCCCAAACCATTTATCCTTCGCATTGGTGGGCAGGAATGCAAAACAATAAACTGCAGGTATTGATTCATGCTGAAAGTGAAATACCGAAGGAGGCCCTGACCTTTCGCTCCAATTCGGCGGATGTGAAAGTGATCAAAGTACATCACTTTAAAAATGCCCGATACCTGGCAGTGGATCTGGAAATCACAAAGACAGCAAAACCACAAAAACTGCGTTTTGAATACTACAACCCCGCCACGAAAAAAACGGTTATTCCCTATGAGTTAAAGGCCAGGAGTACCCAAAATGGGAAAACCCGTGTAATGGGGGTAACCTCCAAAGATGTTTCCTATTTGCTCATGCCCGACCGTTTTGCCAACGGCGATCCGTCCAACGATGCCTTCCCCAACCTGCGTGACAATGGCAGTGACCGGAACAATAAATACGCCCGGCACGGTGGCGATATCAAAGGGGTTCAAGACCATCTGGATTATTTTAATGATCTCGGGATCACCGCTCTTTGGTTCACCCCGGTACTGGAAAATGATATGCCTAAGGAACATGAAGGCAATAATGATATGGCCGGATACCATGGCTATTGGTTCACCGATCACTACAAGATCGACCCTCGTTTTGGTACCAATGAAGAATACAAGGCGCTGGTAAACGCCGCTCATGCCAAAGGGCTCAAGATCATTCAGGATGCGATCTATAATCACGTAGGACTTTGGCATTGGATGAATAAAGACGCCCCGGATGAGAATTGGATCAATCGCTGGCCAAGTTTTACAGGCCCTAATCACCGCGAAGAATCCATGTTCGATCCCTATGGCTCTGCATTTGACAAGAATAACATGGCGAAAGGTTGGTTTACCCCTCATCTACCCGATGTGAACCTGGATAATCCCTATGTAGCCAATTACCTGATCCAAAATGCCATTTGGCTGACCGAAGAATTCGGGTTTGACGGATTCCGGATCGATACCTACAAGTATTGTGAAGAACCATTTGTCAATAAACTGAATGCGGCCCTGGCCAAAGAATTTCCTAAACTGACCACCTTTGTGGAGGCCTGGGCCAATACTGTTGTAGCCAATGCCTACTTCGTGCAGAATAAGATCAATACTGAATTCAAACACAATGCCCCCGGCGCTATCGACTTCTCTCTTTGTTTTGCCATGCATGCAGGCATGAACCAGCCCTTTGGATGGACAGAAGGCGTAAACAGGCTCTATATGACCCTGTCGCAGGATATCGTGTATAAAAACCCCATGAACAATTGCATCTTCCTCGATAACCATGATATGGACAGGATCTATTCCGTAATAGGGGAGGATTGGAATAAAATGAAATGGGGGCTCAACTGGTTACTCACCATGCGCGGAATTCCGCAGTTGTATTATGGTACGGAGATCCTGATGAAGAATTTTAAAAACCCCACCGATGCGGAAGTGCGATATGATTTCCCGGGTGGTTGGGCCAATGATCCAAATAATAAGTTTACCAGCGCAGGTAGGACAGAAATGGAGAATACCTCTTTCAACTATTTGAGTAAACTTCTTCATTTCCGAAAAAACTCCTCTGCCATCACCACCGGCAAGACCATGCAATACGTAGTGCGTAATGCGACCTATGTTTACTTCAGATATGACGAGAAACAAACCGTTATGGTTTTGACGAATACGGGTACTAGTGCTTATACACCCGATTGGAGTATTTATCAGGAGCGCGTGAAGGGTTTTACCAAAATGAGAAATATTCAAACAGGCGAGATACTAAACCTGGAAGGGTATTCCATTCCGGCGAAAGAGGGCGTCGTATTTGAGTTACTTAAATAAGCTTATAGCTATTAGCTAATAGCGATATCCTATAAGGTAATGAACCAGATTGACCGGTCGTGGTACTTATCCCCCCAGTTCTTGATGGCGGCATCTACTGTAGCGACCATGGCCTTATCATCGGCTTTCTTTCCCTTACTGGGAGGAAGAATGGTCTTCTCATCCTTTTCAGACAAGACCTCCACTTTCGTGGCAAACCAGGTGGTATAGAGCCGGGGTACGGCCAGACCGAGGATGGCACCAGGTAAGCCGTTAAATGATTCAGGGCCAGCGGAAGGAACGATCTCATCCGAATAAAATGCTACTACCACCACTGAATCGCAGATGCGGGTAATGGCTTTTCGGCATTCAAAACCAGCGATGGTACGGGTTTCTGGTTCCAATTTCCAGGTGTATTTTTTTAAGGAGTCCTGCAGAAGAAAAAGTGTTTCAAACACCTGCTTTTGACTGGTAGAAGCCCCACTGGCCAGATCGGAGTAAACCGTATTGGTTACGGCAGGGCTTTCAAAAAAGCCTGAACTCTTTTGTTCCACTTCACGACCCGGGCGATAAATGGACTTACCCTCATCGATCAGCAAATCAAAATAATCAGTCCGGAATTGAGGGATCAGTTTCTTGAATTCCTCAGCCCATGAATCAGTTTCACCGGAGAAATACAAACGATGGGTATTTGTTTTTCGCTCAAACTCGATCTTGGCCTTACGGATAAAGGCAGTTTGTGCCATCCCTTCCAGGGAAAAAGCCAATAACAAAATGATCAGGATCCTTGTTCTCATATTATTTTGTTGTTCCAGGTTGTTTAGTAAAATTCCATACAAAACTCAACATGCCATAACGGCCCAATTGATTGAAGTTCCTTTCGTATACCCGGTTCAGGGTGAACTCCCTCTCAAAACCACGACGCTGATTCAGGATATCATTCATTTCCAGCCTGAACTCGCCGTTCTTCTTCTTAAATACCTGATAATTCAATGTCGCTCCCCATACGGTGAAATTATTATTCCCGTCAAAAGCGTCTGTTTTTTCGCGCAAATAGAAGTTGACATCGGTTCCAATCCTTAATCTTTTGGTGAGGTACACGTTAACATTCGCGCTATGATCCTGACTCCAGAAACTAAGCTTATTTGGATTGATACTGGACTTGGAATTGTTCAGGTTGTAACCCACATTGATATTGTAATCATACTTATCTTCCTTGTAGGAATACAACCCTAAAGAAAGCCCGGTGGTATTATTGTTACTGGTATTTTGAATACCATTGACAAAATTCACAAACCGGCCTCCATTGGTTTGCAGGTTTATACCTAAATTCAATTCAGTCTTCTTTAATTTGAACCCATAGGAGCTATAAAAATAATAGTCAAAATTCCCGTTCGTATTAATGTATTTCTGTGTGGTGACCCCATTGACGGTTACCTGGCTGCTCACAATGGCATTATTTGTGGAACTAAAGGAACCATTGATCCAGATATTTCTTCCGGTCAACAATTTAAAATCGCTAAAGAACAAGGACACACTGTGCCGGAAGGCCTGTTCCAGATCGGGGTTTCCTTCCTGAATGAACAACGAATTGGTGTTCTCACGAATGGGGTTGACCTGATCCAGACTGGGAGGTTGCGGAGAACCAGAATAGGTCAGGTTCAGGCTACGCTGGGCCGCCATCTTATAGGTAATCCGGCTGGTAGGGAAGAGGTTGGTATACTTAAGGTCATTAACCTTCTTGCCCAGGGAATCAAACTGCTCATAACGGGCCAGCCCTAAGTTGGTACCAATATTCGCAATGAGTTTCTTGCCGTTATACTGATACTTGAATCCAGCACTGTTGGAATGGTAATTCAGGCTGTATTTATTACTGAATTCCTGGTTGAGTCCGGTATATTTACCGTTTACCTTATCAAAACTCCGGCGGTCTGCATCACTGCCGATCCGGCTAAACGCGTAGTTGAATTCAACCAGCGCTTTCTTTCCGGCAGGTTCGGTGTATACCAACTTGGAATTGGTGGTAAGGGTTTTGGAAAAATTCGATTTGAACTGGTCCACGGTATCACGGAGATAGGGATTGGCAGAACCACTATAAAAATCGGTTGTGGAAAACAGGAACCCCGTGGAGTTCCCTTCATTGTATTTATGAGCCAGAGAAAGCGAAAGTGTCCTGCCTTTCTTGGTAAACTTCTGCCTCCATAAAACACTGGCTAAATAAGCTTCATTGACCGATTCCGAAGAATTGTCAATCTTATTATCATTGACAAGTTCAAGGTTCTCATCTTGTGATAGTGTATTTGACAGTGTGGCACTCGTCTTCCTTTCTTTTTTGGCATTTACCTTAAACCGCAGGGAGGCCATTGAATCGATCTTGATATCATACATGCCGCTTGCCAGTTGCCTGATTTCCTGTGTACCACTCTTGTGGTTTTCGCGGGAATAATAGGCAGAATCAGGTAGAATATATTTTGTCAATGAATTCCCGATCGCTTCGTTCTTAATATCCCGTACTGTATAATTCAGGTTCATATTCTGCCGGTCCTTCAGCCACTTGTTGGAATAGTGTGCTCCTGCTTTGAACGTACGGGGAATCCCTTCATCATAATACTGGTTTGACCAATCGCCAAAATCATCATCCCCGTCACTGCTGATCATAATAAAACCGGCGCCCATTTCCACGGTCGCATCGCCAAAATCATCTCCCTCGCCAAACTTGTTTCTGTCCTGCCAACCCAAACCGGTCTTACCCGTATTGGAAGCAATTCCATAAACAGAGAATTTCTTTTTCCCTTTAAAGAAGTTCAACATGGCCTCTTCGGAATAACGCTCCTCAGTTCCACCCCCGATGACCACCTTACCGAAATAGCCCTTTTTCTTATCCTCTTTGAGCACCAGGTTCAGTGTCTTGGATCGACTCCCGTCATCGACACCTGTAAATTCCGACTGCTCACTTTTCTTATCAAAGGATTGCACCTTATCAATCGCATCGGCCCGAAGGTTCTCAATGACTACTGCCGGGTCATCCCCAAAAAATTCCTCACCATCCACGAGCACTTTCTCTACTTTCTGTCCCTGCGCAGTAACCTGTCCTTTATTATCCACCTGTAATCCGGGCATGATCCGGAGAAGGTCTTTTACCGATGCGCCATCCCTCACCTTGAAACTGTCGGCCGTGTATTCAATGGTATCCCCACGCATACGGATCGCCCGGTTTTGCTTCACGATCACCTCCTCCAGCAGCTTACTGGCTGGGATGACGGGAATGGGCCCCAAATTGAGCGTTTCACCAGCGCCCAACCGGATTTCCTCCACATGGTCAACATATTTCGGATAATGAATATATAGGAAGAAATTGCCGGTATCCAGACTTTGGAAGGAAAAAGAACCATCGTTTTTGGTCCGTACAAACCGGTAAAGCGTAGAATCCTTCTTGTTGACAAGGGAAATGACGGCATCACCAAGGTTTTTCTTCTCAAAACTGTCCAATATGACTCCGGATAATTGTGCTTTTTGAGCGAAAGCGGAAATGGAAAGGAATAGGCCTATACAGAAGGTCAGCAGACGGTATCTCATGCAATTGCTTTACGGGTGGTTTTGGGAAAAATTCGAAGATGCTAAATTCCACTAATTCCATACGGATTCAAAACCACTAATCCTTAATTTTACGTTAAACCGGGTTTATTCCCGAATTTCAGCTACCATTCTTCCATTTCTGCTAAAACCACATACATGGCTTCCTCCAAAAAGAAAACGGCTAAAACTAAACGCTATGAAGAAGTGGAATATGTTGATACCTCCAAACCGGTTTGGAATTATTCCCTCCTAACTGAAGACGATATCCGAAATTTTCAGCAAGGCACTCATTATCGTTTGTATGAAAAATTTGGTTCCCATTCTATCCAGGTAAATGACCAGTGGGGGATGTATTTCTGTGTCTGGGCCCCCAATGCCACCTCGGTCTCCGTCAAAGGAAATTTCAACGACTGGAAAGATCATGAATATGAGCTCAATCCACGATGGGACAAAAGTGGTGTATGGGAAGGGTTTATTCCAGGTTTTAACCTAGGTGAAGTGTATAAATATCATATTGTCGGATTTAAGGGGGTTGAAACAGATAAGGGCGATCCGTTTGCCCGTTTTTGGGAGAAGCGGCCGAATACAGCCTCGATCACCTGGGATACTTCCTATGACTGGGCCGATAAGGAATGGATGAAAAAAAGAAAAAAGCACAATTCCCTCGAAGCGCCCTGGAGTGTGTATGAGATGCACCTGGCCAGTTGGATGCGGCCGGATAAAAACAATGAAGAAGTCTATAATACCTATGACCAGATCACTGAAAGATTGATACC